>DAOMCN010000183.1:0-4963 GCA_035427885.1 Acidocella sp.
CGGGCACCCTCAGAAGCCCAAGCCTCGCCGCCATATTCCTTCTCAATCCCGGCGATGATCTTCAGCAGCGTGGATTTACCAGCGCCGTTGACGCCCAATACGCCGATTTTGACACCGGGGAGGAAGGAAAGAGTGATGCCTTTGAACACCTCACGCCCGCCCGGATAGGCTTTGGTGAGGTCTTTCATCACATACACATACTGATAGCTGGCCATCTTATTGAATTCCTTGGGTAATTTTGACTAAATTAAATCTGTCCAGGACCTGTCCAGGTCGGGTTCGCAATGAACCCGGCTGTGCCGCTATTTCACACACCGGCACGCGAGCCAGCGACATTCGAATCAAGCGCCAGCCCACGGGCAAATTTAAGGTTCGGGTCCACATGGCGCTGGTATTCGCATAATTCTGCCGCCAGTTACAGGGCATGGCCATCCCCCTGCTGCCGGGGTCGGTCGGGCCATCGTGGGCAGTATTGGGTGATGCTCACCCCAAATCTGTGTGAGAAAAGTCTTTCCCTTTGTAGAGCAGCGGGATGCTTTGTGCCTTCGCACAAGCATAGGAAAGGCAGTCTTAATACTTTGATCTAAAATAGCCGCTCACTATCCTGTGCGGGTGAAGGAGCAAAAGGGCACTCCACGGGCTATAATTTTTATTCATTCTCACCGCCCTAGCCTCGGTCCGCGCCCTGGCCGGAGCGTGTGCTTCAACTCCTGGGCTTTTTTCATCTCCTCAATCAGCCGCAGCCGTACCCGTTCGGCCTGGGCGGCGATCAACGCCTCCCGGCCCTTCTCCAGCGCGCCGCGCAGCTTCTCACTGGCGGCATTCGCTGCCAGGCCTTGGCGAACATGATGGTTCTCAGCCGCCTCGAACCGCAGCGATGATCCATTATCCTCGCGCTGCCGCATGATCTGCCCGGTTAGGACAGTCAGATCCGGCGCCAGCTCGCGCGGCACGAACAGCCGGTAATCCTCCCGGTGCCTGGTGCCGATGACGTAAGCGGCGCGGGCATCCCAGGCGTAGGCATTGTCATAGACGGCGGCCGTCCTGGGCTGGGTCTTACCCTGGCCCTTGTAACCGGTGCCGCTATAGCCCAGCCCCCATTTGTCGTATTTCACCAGGTCGAAGGCGACGGTCGTCCCGTCATCTTTCACGATTTCCATCTGCCTCGGTGCCACAGCCTTGACTGTCCCGAACTCCGACGTTGCCACCCCAAGCTGCCGGTCGGTCTCATAGAACTGCACCCGCTCCCCGGCGGCAATTGACACGTGGCCCCGCACTGTCTTGAATCCGTGCGCCTGGATCTGCTCACCCGTCGCATAAAGGTCTGCTCTTCGGCGCAACTGCTCGGCGCGGTTCAACTCCTCGACCTCTTTGTTCGTGCTGGCATAGAGGAAGCTCGGCCCGGTGATCGACGCCTGTGCCGCCACCGCGCGTTGCCGAGCATCGGCCAGGCCGTCGCACCAGACGATCTGGCCTCTTGCGTCATAGGCCCGCAGCGCGGCATGAATATCGCCACGAGCAAAATCCTCGCTCGCTTTGGCCTGATACGCCTGGCGCTGCCGCAGCACGGTTTTCAGCTCAGCCGCCCCCTGCAGATTGACCAGCTCGGTAAACATCCCGCCCCGCGACACCGATGCGAATTGCCGGTCATCACCCGCCAGGATCAGCTTGGCGCCGCTGCGCTCGGCGCCGTACAGCAGGTGGACCATGATCGCATTATCCATCATGCCCGCCTCGTCCACCATCACGATGGTCTTGCGGTCCCAGCGAGTGGGGTCCCGCTCCACCTGCCCTAGCTCCCGGTGCAATGTCGCGGCATGCGCTTAGCCATCCTTGCGCAAATCCGCGACAACCGCGTTCGTCGGCGCCAGGCCGATCACCCGGTATCCCTCGGCCTCGAACGCATGCCGGGCAGAGTTCAAAGTATGACTCTTCCCCGTTCCGGCCCGCCCAATGACGATACTGATCTGCCTTCCGTCCGTGGCATGCGCGGCCGCTGCCCGCTGCTCCGCCGTTAGATCGGCGCGGGCCAATCGTTCTCGGCCGGTGCGCCCGAGCGCACGGTCTGACGACTCCCCGATTCGCTCGGCCGCACCGATAATCGCCATTTCCTCATCACGCACCTGACGTGTCGTCCAGCCGATCTCGTCGCGGCCGTCGGCCACCAGGGGCACGACATCAGCATGGCCGATGATCCGGGCCTCCAGCGCCTCACGCTGCTCCCCCTCCAACCCGGATTTGTTCAAAGCCTGGCGCACATCACGGGCGGTAAAGACCGACTTTTGCGCGGTGAGACGTTCCAGAATTTCGTCCTGATCGCGAAGCCTGGCTTGCTCGACCACCGCATTGGCCCGTGCGATTTCCGCACGGTCCGCGATGACCCGGTCATTCAAAAGCTGGCCGCGCGTGTAATGCTCCTCCGGTACGGCTTTGCGGTCGCGGATATCGGCGGCAATCCCCAACCGCTCAAAATACTCCTTCTGGAATTCGGCCCAGCGGTTGTCCCAATTCTCGGCCTCGCCGATAAAATGCCGGTCGCCCTTGCTGGCAAACTCCGGATTCATCGCGCGGGCCTTCTTGCCGAAGCCGTTCCCGGCAAGGGTTCTGGTGCTGATGAGCAAATGCGCGTGCGGGTTATTCTCCTCCCGGTGGATCGCCCACTCCACCACAACCCCGTGCTTCTGAGAATCGATCTCGCGCGCCACGAATTCCATTAACATGGCCTCGCGCTGTTCTTCGGTTGCTTCGCGCGGCAGGGCAATCGTCATGTGCTTGGCGATTTGACCATTCTTCTTCCAGCGCAGCTCACCGGTCTGGCGGTCAATGGTCTGTTCCGCCCGCTCGGCCGCGCGCCATACCTGCGCCGCGTCGGCTGCCCACTCCGGGGCGCCGCGCGGAAGGATCAAGCCCCTGGCCTCTAACTCATCTGCCTTGTGGACAAAGTTGAATGGGGTACCGCTTTGATCCTGTCGAATGTCGCGGGCGATATAGGCGGACAAGCCCGTGGCGCTGCTGCCCGCCCCGGCTTTGACGATCTCAACACGGACAAACCGGCTGGCCAATCGCATATCTCTTTATATTAGGGTCAACTTGTACAAACGGCACGACTCGTCCCCACGACTGGGCATCTGTGCCGGAGAATCTAACTCAACCACATTTTGCGCAGCAAAATGTATATTCAGCCTAGACCAATCTTCTGACGATCTGTCTGTCGCGGGAATGACTCCAGCATGAAGAATCATCCAGACCAGCGGTAAAACGTTTACGGCATTCTAGCCAAAATTTTAGCTTTTGCCAGTTCTCTTGTTCGTGCCAGTTTTGGAGAAGAACCATGGCTGGATTCGATGAAACGGCCCTGAAGCGGCTTGAGGCCCTGGTCGCAAGATCAAAGGCAAGCGGCAAACTGCCGGCAAGTGAAGCTCTGGAACTGAAAGAGCTGAAACTGCTCCGGCAAACAGCGGAGATCGCCAAGAGCCGGGCTGACATTGCCGTGGCTAAACGCAAAATCGAGGACCGTGAAAAATATCGCGTTGGCGGCTTAGCCGTTGCAGTCGGGCTGAGCCGATGGAATGACGATGAACTGAAGGGCGGGTTCACCAAGCTGGCTGAACTTAGCGACGCGGTCAGGGCAGAGCTGGCCGTGAAGGGCAAGCAGGTGCGTGTCTCCTTCCAGGACGCACCGGACGATGTGGTGCTAACCGCACTCAAAAAGCGCGGCTTCAAATGGAACGCGACGGCCAAAGCGTGGGATGGCTCAGGGGAGCCGGCCGACGTGCAAGGTGAAGCAGAACTTGGCGGTGGTATGGTCGAGCCCCTGCCGTTGCAACCAGGCAGGTAAGCGGAGGTCCGACACATGAGCGACGACGATGATCTCGGCCGGGCCGCAGAGGCCTATTGGAGGCAGCTTAGCGAGCGCGGTACACCGAAGGCGACACCTTGGCGAAGGATTAGACGGGGAAAATCCGAGATGCCGGACGATTCCGATCCAACCAACCCCCTCCCCCTCATCGTCCAGGCACTGCGGGTAAATGCCGACGCCACCCAAGCACTGGCGGCAGAATTGCAAATGGCACGGCAGACCACGGCTGAAGCCGAAAGAAAAATGGCCATGCGCGCGAATACCACTTCGGCCGAAATTCGATCACTTGCCCTGGCCGTGCAAAACCTCACGGCCAGCCAAGCTGCGCTCGAACGTCTCAAATCTGACCGCTATATCTAGGTACTCGGCGGGGTGATGATCGGGGCGGCCCTCGCCAGTATCGCCTTTTACGACATTCCCGTTCTCTGGCAGCGGCTCTTTGGCTAAAAGAGCTAAAGCCCTCGGCAACATGCTAGGGGCAGCCGCCTGCGATCCGCTAAATGCTCTCCTGGCAACCCTCTTCAAAGCGCCCCAGGCCCGCCCATTGCCAATAGGCTCCCAGCCAAACGCGCTATTTTTGGTGTTTCGATCCCGGACATTGTTGAGCGTCATGCAGAATGCGCAAAATTTCAACGCAACCGGTTCATGCGCCCCCTTTACCCGCCCTTCCCGGCCGATCCTTAGCTGTTCGTATTTGTATTGCCACGCAGTCGCAAAGTCCTTTGTTAAACGCTAAAGATTACAGAGTGCATGGCGGCTGCCTAGCTTGTGTCTAATTTATACTTGGCAGTTCTGCCTAGCCTGCCAAGTCGAGGCGTCTCGTTAATAAAACAAAGTCTCATATTCTGATCCCGTGTGCGGGATGTGTCGACATTTGAAGCGCCCACCAGGGGCGAGAAACAAGACTATACCAAGCTAGCATCCCGGCAATGATGCGAGGGCTCCAAGCAAATTTGGCTACTTCACGCTTCCCTTTTGTTATATTGTCTGGGCCAAGGCGAAGGGTATTCACAAGCTACGGGGACATCCGGCATACATGAGCATGGCTTCCACACGTAATCGCCGCATCATATTAGCATCAAATGTAGGGCCATTGCGGCGCGC
>DAOMCN010000184.1:0-4962 GCA_035427885.1 Acidocella sp.
CGCACCCATTCGGCCCGTACCAGGTAGCGCAATTCAGCATCGCTCAGATCGCCGCCGTAGCGCACTCCAAGGTCATCCAGGCTGTTTGCCCCGCGCAAAATTTCATGCATTCGCGTCCCGTAAGCCCGCAATAAACGACGTAGATGGGCTGTCTCAAGAAACGGATAACGCACTTGCGCGGCCTGTAACGCAACCTCGAATCCCTCCATCGGAAAATCCCCGCCAGGCAGGGAGGTGTGCGCGGTCCATCCAGGCTGGCGAGCCGACGCAGGCGGCAGGTACGTCTTGAGCTGCGCCAATGCGGCTTCCGCTAGGCGCCGGTATGTCGTGATCTTGCCGCCAAATACCGAGAGCATCGGTGCCCCGGCGTCGGGCGCATCCAATTTTAGTACATAATCGCGCGTTGCGGCCTGGGCCGCGCTATCGCCGGTTTCATCATAGAGCGGGCGCACGCCAGAATAAGTCCACACCACCATCTCCCGCGTTAAAGGCACGCGCAGATAATCGCTTGCCGAGCGACATAGATACAAAATCTCATCCTCACTCGCACGCGCCTGCGACGGATCTCCCTCGTAATCTTGGTCGGTTGTGCCGATCAACGTGAAATCCTGCTCATACGGAATCACGAAAAAAATTCGCTTGTCAGCATTCTGAAAAATATAACAACCTGGATGGTCGTAGAGTTTTGGCACCACGATATGGCTCCCCTGAACAAGGCGTACCGGCGCGCGCTGATTGCTATTCGTTACGCTTTGAGCAACATCGCCTACCCATGGTCCAGCAGCATTCACCAAGGCTCGCGCCAGAACAGTGCGCGTCTCACCCGATCGCCCATCTCGTAGCACCACTTCCCACAGCCCCTCACGCCTGCTCGCGCGAAGGCAGCGCGTGCGGGTGGCAATCCGCGCGCCTAATTGTGCTGCAGCCATCGCGTTCAGCACCACCAGACGGGAATCTTCGACCCAGCAATCTGAATATTCGAACCCGAGTTTAAAACTGGGCTTCAACGCTTTGCCTGTCATATCGTGCGACAGATCCACAACGCGAGTTTTGGGAAGTTTCTTACGACCACCGATGTTGTCATATAAAAACAACCCCAGCCTCAGTAACCAACGCGGCCGTAGCTTGTTATGGTACGGCAGCACAAAGCGCAGCGGCCAAACGATATGGGGGGCAATGCTCCACAGAACTTCACGCTCCATCAGCGCCTCACGCACCAGCCGGAATTCATAATATTCAAGATAACGCAACCCGCCATGGATCAACTTGGTCGAGGCGCTGGATGTGCCAGAGCCCAAATCGTTCTGCTCACACAACAAAACACGCCAACCACGCCCAGCAGCATCTCGCGCGATGCCGCAGCCGTTAATTCCGCCGCCGATGATGGCGATATCGTAAATTTCTGTTGTTGTTTCTGAGTCCACTTGGTTACTCAATCCAAAATATGCGCTATAGTGCCGCGCTTTGTGTGTTTAAGAAAAAACCTAAAAAGATGCGAATTGAAACATATCCTAAAAAGCTCATTGCTCCTCAGTCGCGCTATCTGTCTCTTCCGGTCCGCCGACTTCTATCACCTCGACATTATGGGTCTGGCATAACGCCGCCAACGCCGCTGAGGGGAGGCGGTCGGTGACGAGAATATCAATATCAGCAAGATGCGCGACACGAACCGGCGCAGAGCGAGAGAATTTGCTGCAATCTGTTACCAGAATGACCCGTCGCGCGTTCTCAATAATCACTCGCGATGCCTGCACCTCGCGAATATCAAAATCCAGCAGAGTGCCGTCGGCATCAATCGCAGATGTCCCGATGATTGCAGTATCCACACGGAACTGGCTGATAAGCGAAATTGCCGCCTCACCCATAATCCCACCATCGCCGCGGCGGACGGATCCGCCTGCAATAATCACATCGACTCCAGGCGCTTGGTAGAGCAGGCTCGCCACATGCAGATTATTCGTGATCACCAGTAACCCGGTGTGCTCTGCCAACGCCCGGCCGACTTCCTCTGTTGTCGTCCCAATATTTATAAACATTGAGGAATGATCTGAAATCAGCCTGGCTGCCGCCTCACCGATCAGTTGTTTCTGCGTCTGCGCCACCAGGCGCCGCGCGTCATAGCCGAGGTTCTCAACGCCTGATGCGATGATCGCGCCGCCATGGACCCTAGTGAGTAACCCCGCATTGCAAAGCTCAGTCAGGTCACGGCGGATTGTCTGTGGCGTCACGGCAAAATGTAGGGCCAACTCCTCCACGAGTACACGGCCAGATTGTCTGGCGATCGCCATAATATCTACATGGCGCCGCGGGATCAGAAGCTGGCTCATATCTCTGCCTACAGGTCTATTCATATCATTTCTCTCTACCTACAGGTTTTCTCATATCATTCCGGCCAGTCTTCTCGTTCAGGAAATTCAGTGAGCACCACCCATCTGCGCCGTCTCTGGGGTAGCACGACCTTTCACAACAATGGTCACCCCGATAAACAACAACGCGCCTTTAAGAATATCACGCTCCCAGTCCGACCAACCGAGCAGCGCCGTTCCACTGACCAGCACAGCCAGTAGCAACACGGCCAACAGCGTGCCCAACACATTTGGCTGACCGATCTTAATTACCATACCGCCAAGCAGCACCGTGGTGAGGCCATCGATAAAAAAGGAGACACCGATCCGGGGTTGCCCGGAAGCGAGGCTGGCGGTCAACAGAATACCTGCGATCGCGGCTGCGATTCCAGAAATCAGATAAACCAGCAAGGTAAGGCGACGCGCGGGAATCCCAGCCTCGACCACCGCCTCGCGATTTTGTTCCATCGCGTAGATGTAATGACCGAAAACCAATTTTTCCTGGATAAACCAGCCAATTGCATAAAGCACTATGGTAAGCACCGCGACCGCGGGCAGAAAACCGAAGTGCAGGTTAAGGAACCGCCCCACCACGCCTGTGTGTGAAACTTCAACTGATGAGCCTAATCCGATGACTGCCGCCATCGAACGCGCGAAGCCTCCCGTCGCCAGCGTGGTGATCAGCGCAGGCAGGCGCATATAACCCACCAGAAACCCGTTGAGAAGACCAACCGCAACACCAGCCAACAGCCCTACGCAAGCAGCCAGCGGCCAGCCCCAACCCGCATTCACCAGCCCCGCCACTAGCATGTCACTGAGCGCCGCTACCTCCATAAAGCTGATATCGATCTCACCGGCGGCAACAACCCAGGTTACGCCAAGGAACATTATGCCCGAGATACTCGCTGATATCAGAACTTCCTTGATGTTTTCAGCATGGGTAAAATCAGGCCTCAAAATCGAGAAGGTCAACACCACCGCGATGCATATAAAAAACAGACTGTAGCGTACGAAAATTTCCCGCAGG
Organism: Acidocella sp.; assembly: GCA_035427885.1. Lineage (GTDB taxonomy): Bacteria > Pseudomonadota > Alphaproteobacteria > Acetobacterales > Acetobacteraceae > Acidocella. The sequence continues at coordinate 3,373 of DAOMCN010000184.1, forward strand.
CCGCGCACAAAAATGACAGGATCAGGTTGTTTCAATACTGTATCGCTCATTTGTAGGCTCCAGTCAGGCTGCGCATGTTGATAATCCGTTGCAAGATGACTGCAAAACGCGGGTCAAAAAATGCAATCGCGCTGATCAGAACGATGCTGATTATTGCATCGGAATAATAATACGGAACACTCAGTAGGGTGAATCCGTTAAGCATCATCGAAATCAGCAGTGTTCCTGCGAAAGTAGCCGGAACTGAGGCAAAGCCGAACAAAGCCGCGCCCAGATAAACCGAAGCAAAGGCCGGGGTAAGAAATCCATCCCCTGCGCTCGGGTCAGCCTGCCCAGCCTCGGCGCAATGTAAAATACCCGCCCAAACGGCGGTGGCAGAGGTAAGAACAAACGCCGCGATGACATAAAAACGCACATGAACACCAGAGAACAACGCTGCACGCGGATTCTCTCCCGTTGCATAAAACGCGCGTCCAAAGCGCGACCGATGTAGCACTATCCAAGCAAATACATATAGTACGAGCATGAAGAAAATTGGCTCATCGAGATAGGCGATCTTCTGGTCATTGATATCAAGAATGCCAGATTCCATGAAATTGTCCGAAATTGTCGCGCCATTGCTGTAGATGAAGGAGAGCCCATAGGCGATTGAACCCATCGCGATGGTTGTCACGATATCAGGCAGCATCAAAACGCTGATCGCAAGGCCGTTAATGATGCCACATGCTGCGCCTAGGGTGATTCCTCCAAGGATACTGGGAAACAGCGGGTAGCCAAGCGCGATCAATTGCCCTGTTGTCATTGCTCCGAGTGCAGCGATACCGGGAAACGAGAGATCAAAGCGACGCACCACAATGACGAAAGTAAGCCCAAGCCCGGCAATGCCGTCAGCCGACATATGTCTGAAAATTGCTGCAATATTGTTCTGGCTCAGAAATTGCGGTGAAAGCAGACCAAAGACTGCACCGATCACCAGTACCATTGCCAGAAACGCGCCTAAGCGAATACCAAGAGCTCTATTCATGCTGGTTGCTTCTCATATTGAGTTGAAGCCGCGGCTTCATCCGTCTGTTTGGCGCTCATAATTCCGGCGGTTAACAGAAGGTTGGCACTGGTCTCATCCGCTGAGGCCGCGAGCGCTATACGACCTTTGTAGAGAGCGATGACGCGGTCCGCGAGTCCATAAACCTCATCGCAATCTGACGACATCACGATCACCGCCTTCGTTGTGGAAAGCTCACGCATAAGGCCATATAATTTAGCGCGTGCGCCAATATCAACGCCCACTGTCGGTTCCACGAAAATATAGATATCGGCCTGAGCATAAAGCCCCTTGGCGATAACGATTTTTTGTTGATTTCCGCCGCTGAACAACCCGGCGTTGCGTTGTAAAATTATTGGTTGCAAAGCTACATGTTCCGCCAACTCCTTGGCTCGGCGGCGCTCCGCGCGCAATTTCATAAGCCCGGCCAAGCTGGAAGCGCGCTGCAGATTGGCTAGCGTCATGTTAAATGACACATCGCGCGTCAGCGTAAGCCCCTCGGTTCGCCGGTCGCCTGGAACAAGGAAAATACCCCTCAGCAACGCATC
>DAOMCN010000185.1:0-4955 GCA_035427885.1 Acidocella sp.
GAGCCCCGTAGTCTCGGTCCAAGAAGTGAAATCAATTTACAACACCAACCTCCAAGCAGTGAAAGCCGTTCACAAAACCAACGCCCAAGAAGTGAAAACCATTTATAAAAATAATGGCAATAGTTGGTTAGATTCGAATGCCATATAAGAATAATTTCCGCCTGAAAACAGCAAAATCGCCAAATAGCCGAAAACCGGAACTCAGCCAGAGCTAAATTGTTATACATCGATCAAGCTCCATCCTTGCTGAAACATGCAAGGTAGCTTTCCACGAAACCAAGCTATTCAATGAAAAGTTACCTTGCTCAAGCTTAAACCTGAGATCTTTTTTAGAAGCATCGTTATCTAAGCGTGACACTGGACAGCATTACTATCCGCTCTTCTAGCGTTGCTTGTCGCTAGCCATATGATCCTGGAAATCGGTCCTAAAACCCACAAACGAACCTACAACCTTATACGCGTCGAGCTTACTCAGACGGCCAGCACCTTGCGCACCATCTCGATGGCGCCCGCGCGCGACTTCGCCGCGCCAACAAAGCGTCGCACATGCACAAACACCGCATCGGCGACTCCGCTCGCCTCCGCCAGCGCCTGCGCCTGCAATCCGGCCCAGCTCTCCGGTAAAGGCATGCGTTGCGCGAAGGACCCGGGTTCAGGCGGCATGGTGTCGACCATCCAGTTCCCATTGGAAGCGGGCGACACGCAAAACATCACCGGCAACTCATGGTTGAACACGGCGTTCTTCCAAGGCATGCCGGTGTCAAGCACGAGCAGGCGCTCATCATCCGACGCCCGGTGCGCTGCCAGTACCGTCTCCTCGGCCAGCATCCGGGCGCGCAGGTTTTCCACCCTCCGGGCAAGCATACCGCCTACCATCGCGGTCGCCTCCAGGAAGGCCGCGTCGCCAGCCGTAGGGCCGTTGGCCTCGGGGCTGTCCCAGGTCGGGTTAAACTCGCCCACCAGCGCGGCTAGGTTCAGGGAATCGCGCACCACGGGGCCAGCGGCGGAAACGCCGTTATCAATCTCATCAATCCGCCGGACCAGGCCCTCATCCAGCTCGGCGGCGATGGCGGGCGCAAAATGCGCCGCACCCAAAGGTTCCAGCAGCGCCGCCACGGCCCGCTCGCCATAAGCCTGCCAGACCAGCCCGGCGGAGGAGAAGGGCGTCTCATCGGGGCGCACCGGCGCGCCCCGCTGGTGGTGGTCAAAGCGATTGGCGGTGGCATCGAACTGGCTGCCGACATCCCAGACAATATCCCCGCCCTCGATCAGCTCGGCGTTGCGGGTGCGCAGCAGCGTATGGTCCTCCCCCGGCCGCGAGAGTCCGAGTGCCAGACGCAGCACGGCATAGGCGAACACCTCGTCGCAATGGAACTTGCCGCTATGCGTAACGAGTAGCGGAGGGCGTTGGGTGGGGAACATTCAGGCATCCAGTGTAATATTGCGTGGCCCACCACCGGCGGACGGCCACGCCCTAGTCGGTTACAAGCCAAACGTCCAGGGCGCCCAGCCTTACTCCCCAGGCTCCGCGCCCAGATCGAGGCACAACACAAGCGCGGTGTCACCATCGACGTAATAATTGGGCCGCCGTCCGGATTGGATGAAGTTATGGACGCAATAGAGGGCCCGGGCAGCGGAATTCTGCTCGGCGACCTCGAGGTGGATTTTGCTGATACCATGATTTTTTGCGTGGGCGATCGCCGTTTGCAGGAGGGATCTGGCGATGCCCTGGCGTCGCGCTGTGGTGCCGAGGGTGAGGATTTCCGCCTCGTCGAGGACGGTGCGCAGAAGCAGAAAACCTCCGCGCTCGTTGACCCACGCAATGGTCCCAGGGTGGCCAAGGAGGGTAAGGAAGGCAGCCTCGCTCCAAGGTTCCTCGGGGAAGGCCGCAGCGTGGAGCTGCGCCAGAACCCCGGCATAGGCAAGACCCGCGAGGTGGATCATCGCGGTGCGGGGCGCAGGCCGGAAGCGGGAAGCTTGGCTTCCGGCGGGTCAATGTAGAGCGGTTGGACCGGGTAGGCGGGCCGTCCCGAGGCCAGATGTTGGCGCGCCGCCTGGGCAATCCAGAGCGGGTCGAGGCTGCGCGCATTGGTCAGGAGGACATCATCTCCCCGCGCGGCGAGCCGGGCGGCAACATCAATGGCAGCATTCCCGGCAAGGGCGATGGGCGCGCCAGGCCGGGGGATATCAGCGTCGGCGAAGGCTTCCGCACGGTAATCGCGGAGCAGAAATATACGCCCTTTGCGAGCCCGGATCGCGATCCAGAGCGGGCGCTGCAATGCCGGAAAAGCCGCGCGAAAGGCATCGGCCACCGGCACGCCGAGGAGCTGCGCGCCCGATGCCGCGGCAAACCCCTGCGCCAGGGATATCGCCGTGCGCAGTCCGGTGAAGCTGCCAGGCCCAGTGATGACCACCACGGTGGCGATTCGCTGCCCCTGCACCGCCTCCTGGAGCAGCAGCGGCAGCGTTTCGATCAGACCTGGGCGGCCTGGGACGAAGACTTTATTAGCCAGCGCACCATCCGGAGCGAAGACCGCAAGGCTCGCCAGCGCGCCGGAGGCATCAAGGACGAGGGTGCTCACGCGAGGCGCGTGGCCTCGTCGAATTCAAGCTTAGGCAGGCGCGGGAAGGGGTGTTCGCCGGGCATGGCGTGGCCGAGGTTAATCAAAAAGTTTGATTTCCAGCCGTTTTCTGCAAAAAACGCACGGTCCAGCTTGGTTTTATCAAACCCGGACATGGCACCCGAATCAATCCCCAAGGCGCGCGCGGCGAGGATCAGATACGCGCCTTGCAGCGTCGAGTTACGAAACGCGGTCTCCTCGGCGAAATCCGGGTTGCCCGAGAACCAGGCCTTGGCATCGGCAGGCGGGTAGAGCTTTGGCAGATGCTGATAGAAAATCGGATCCTGAGCAACGATCACAGTCACCGGAGCGGCCATGGTTTTCTCAATATTACCGGCGCTCAGGCACGGCTTGAGCTTTTCCTTGCCCTCCGCGCTGCGCACAAAGATGAACCGCGCGGGAGAGCAGTTGGCAGAGGTCGGCCCGAGTTTTACAAGGTCGTAGAGCGCGTGCAAATCCTCGTCGGTAACAGGTTCGTCGCTCCACTCCCACTTGGTGCGGGCGTTGCGAAAAAGCACGTCGAGCGCGGTATCGTCCAAGGCCATCTATCTGCTTCCTTGCGGTTATACTGCCTGTGTAACCGAACGAACCTCGGGGATATAGTGCTTGAGCATGTTCTCGATGCCGTGCTTGAGCGTTGCCGTCGAGGACGGGCAACCCGAGCAAGCGCCTTGCATTTTCAAGCTCACCACGCCATCGCGAAAACCCCGGAAGATAATATCTCCACCATCCCCGGCGACCGCCGGACGAATGCGCTCGTCGAGCAGTTCCTTGATCTGGGCGACGATTTCAGCATCAGCAGGGTCCACGTCTTCGGCTTCGAGGACCGCGTGCTGGCTGATGATCGGACGGTTATTGAGGAAATGCTCCATCAGCAGCCCAAGGATCTGCGGCTTCAACGCGGTCCATTCGACCTCGCCGGACTTGGTGACGGTGACAAAATCGCCGCCCAAAAATACCCGCTCAACGCCCGCAATACCAAAAAGCGCATCCGCCAGTGGCGAGAGCAGCGCCGCGTCCGCATCGGCAAAATCTGCCGTCGCGTTGCCCAGAACCTCGCGGCCGGGGAGGAATTTAAGCGTGGCCGGGTTTGGGGTGCCCTCGGTCTCGATGAACATGGCTCTGCTCCGTCAAAACGGACCTGTATGGTCCTGATAACCTTTAAATCGGAATTTTTAGATGAATGACAAGGGGCGCAAGGATCATCCGCGCGCCCCATGCCTGATCAGGTGTTCATCGCCTCGAAGAAATCGTTATTGGTCTTCGAATATTTGAGCTTGTCGAGGAGGAATTCCATCGCGTCCATCGTGCCCATCGGGTTCAGGATGCGGCGCAGGACCCACATCTTGGTGAGGACGGATTTATCCACCAGCAGTTCTTCCTTACGCGTGCCGGACTTGGTGATGTCGATGGCAGGGAAGGTGCGCTTATCCGAGAGCTTGCGGTCCAGGATGATTTCCGAGTTGCCGGTACCCTTGAATTCTTCGAAAATCACCTCGTCCATACGCGATCCTGTGTCGATCAGCGCGGTGGCGATGATGGTCAAAGACCCCCCTTCCTCGATATTGCGCGCCGCGCCGAAGAAGCGCTTCGGGCGCTGCAACGCATTGGCGTCCACACCGCCGGTCAGCACCTTGCCCGACGAGGGGACAACAGTGTTGTAAGCGCGCGCGAGGCGGGTCACGGAATCCAGGAGGATGACAACATCACGTTTGTGCTCGACCAGGCGTTTGGCCTTTTCCAGCACCATTTCGGTAACCTGAACGTGGCGCACCGCGGGCTCATCGAAGGTCGATGCGACGACTTCGCCCTTCACGGAGCGCGACATATCGGTCACTTCCTCGGGCCGCTCGTCGATCAGCAGCACGATGAGGAACACTTCCGGGTGGTTGGCCGAGATCGCGGCGGCGATGTTTTGCAGCATCACGGTCTTGCCGGTGCGCGGCGGGGCGACGATCAGGGCGCGCTGCCCCTTCCCAATCGGCGTAATAAGATCGATGACGCGCGAGGTATTGTCGCGCACCGTGCCCTTGGCCGCAGGTTCGGTATGCTCGACCTCCATTTTCAGGCGCGAGGTCGGGTAGAGCGGCGTCAGATTGTCAAAGTTGATGCGATGTTTGACCGCGTCGGGCGCCTCGAAATTAATTTTATCGACTTTGACCAGCGCAAAATAACGCTCGCCGTCCTTGGGGGCACGGATTTCCCCATCCACGGTATCGCCCGTGCGCAAGGAGAAGCGGCGGACCTGGGCGGGGGAGACGTAGATATCTTCCGGGCCGGGGAGATAATTCGCTTCCGGGTTGCGCAGGAAGCCAAAGCCATCGGGGAGAATTT
>DAOMCN010000186.1:0-4890 GCA_035427885.1 Acidocella sp.
AGTGCCCGTAGTGCGCCGGCGACGCCCAGCAGCTGATAATCGTGAACCCAGATCAGGTCGTCGGGCCGGAGCAGCGGCAGCAGCGCAGCGGCGAAGGCGCGGTTGACCTCCCGGTAGACCGCGTATTCCGAGCGGTCGAAGGATGTGAGGCCAGGCATCATGTGAAACAGCGGCCAAAGCGCACCGTTGGAGAAGCCGAGATAGAAGGCGCGGTAGTCGGCCTCGCCGAGGTCGATGGTGGCGTAGGTGAGGTCACCGGATTCGACACAAACCGGCGTGGACGAGGTCTGCCGGGCGCGGTTACCCGACCAACCGAACCAAAGCGTTCCTGGCGTCAGCGCTTCAGCGAGCCCAACCGCGAGCCCTCCGGCGCGCGGTCCGCTGGTCTCGTCAGGCGTGGGTACCCGGTTGGAGACGATTACGAGGCGCGCCATAAACCGTCCTCCCAACTGCGTGATAGACGCATGGCGCACAGGATCAGCCCCACCTGCGAATAGGTCTGCGGAAAATTGCCCCAGAGCCGGGCCGGTTCGCCGTCCTGCGCCGGAGCGAGGTCTTCCGAGAGCAGGCCGACATGGTTACGCGCGGCGAGGACCCGTTCGAACAGCGCCAGCGCCTCGTCTCGCCGTCCGGCCAGCGCCAGGGCGTTAACATACCAGAAGCTGCACAGCAGGAAGGCTGTCTCGGGCTTGCCGAAATCATCGGCGTCCTCGTAGCGCATGACAAAACCGCCATGCATCAGCCGTGCCTCGATGGCATCCAGCGTCGCCAGGAATTCCGGCGAATCCGCGGCGATAAAGCCGATTTCTGGCAGAATCAGCACAGAGGCGTCGCATACCTCCTGGTCCAACACGCCCGACAACCAGCCCTGTGGCGTAACGATACGCGCCATGATCTCCGTGCGTAGTTCGTTCGCGCGCGTTGACCACATGGCGGCTTCGTGCTCTCGCCCGATGGCGTTGGCGATCAACGCCAGCCGAGACAGCGCGGCCCAGCACATTGCCGCAGAGAAACTATGCACCCGCGCACGGCCGCGGAATTCCCAGATCCCCGCATCGGGCTCCAGCGCGACCCGCGCCGCGATCTCCCCCAGCGGCCGCAGTCGTTCGTACAGCGCATCGTCGCCGCGCACGCTCAGCCGCTGGTCAACAAAGAGCTGCGCCAGGCTGAGGATGATGGCGCCGTAGGCATCGTTTTGGCGCTGTGTCGCCGCCGCGTTGCCCACCCGCACCGGCCCGTCACCGCCATAGCCTTCCAGGTCGGGGACGATCCATTCGGTCAGCGCCATGCCCGGCGCCACCGGAAAGAGCGGCGAAATTTCGCCCATCTCGGGGCCATGCACGATGTTCAGTACGAAGCCCAGGTAGGTTTCCATCGTGCGCGTGGCGGAGAGCCGGTTGAGTGCGGCGATGGTGAAAAAACTGTCGCGCAGCCAGCAGAAGCGATAATCCCACGTCCGCCCGGAGCCGGGCGCTTCGGGCACTGAGGTGGTCAGCGCGGCGACGATGCCGCCCGTGTCGTCAAACGAGCAGAGCTTCAGCGTGATGGCGCTGCGGATCACGGCATCCTGCCAGTCGAACGGGATGTTGAGATCGGCGACCCAATTTTGCCAATAGGCCAGAGTTTCCAAGTAAAAATGGTTGAACAAGGCCTCCGGGGCCTGCTCCAGCGGCTCATCGGCGCTCAGAACGAGCGTACCCGGGCGGCTCAGCGTGAAGCTATGTTCGTGAACAATATGCGCAAGCGGCATGTCCGTCGTGGCGCGTAGGGTAAAATCTGGCCCCGGATAGCGCAAATGATTGCTGCCCATAACTGCCTGGGGGTGCTGCGCGCCGTAAGCGAAGCCCGGCTTCAGGACAATTTTGACGCGAGGCATGCCGATGAGCGGTTCGATCCGTCGGATCAGCATCGGCGGGCGGAAAACGCGTCCATAGTGGCGAAAGCGCGGGCAATAATCGATCACCCGCAGGGCGTTGCCCGCTTCGTCGCGCAGTATGGTCTCGACAATGGCGGTATTGGGCAGGTAGCGCTGCGTGGCGCTGACCTGCTGGTCGAGCGAGACGGCAAATCGTCCGCTGGTGGGTTCGGCGTTAAGCAGGCCATGAAAGATCGGATCGCCATCCAGTCGCGGCCAGCAGCACCAGACATGGGTACCGTTCTGGTCGATCAGCGAGGCAATGCAGCCATTGCCGATCACGGCAAGGTTAAGATCAGGCATTACCGTTATCTCCTTTCTTCTTCGAGGGCGGCCTCCAACCAGGCAATGACGGCGGCTGGACCACCGTGAAAATTGCGCCCGACATGCAGCCCGCGCCCGCCTAATTCCAGGGCTTTGGCGATAGCGGGTTCGTCAGTCTGGTCGTCGCCGATAAAGACCGGGCGGAGGCCGGCAAAGGGTGGGTCTCGCAAGAATATTTCTAACGCTGCGGCTTTCCCCGGACCGCGCACGCGGATCTCCAGCGCCGCATGCGCGGGTTGCAGCAACAGTTCGGGATGCGGTGCCGCGAGAGAGGTGGCCAATGCCGTAAGCTCCGCCGCAAAGCCGGGGCCGCCGCGCCAATGCAAGGCGATGCCGAAGCGTTTTTCCTCAAGCAACGTACCAGGCCGTGCCGCCACGGCCGCACGCAGCGGAGCGATGAGGCTGGAGAGGGCAGGACTTACGGGAGTACGCCAGATTATTCCGCCATCGGCATTTCGCAAAATCGCCCCATGCTCAGCAGCAACCGCAATACCGGTGCCGAACATCAAGTCGATATCGGCCAGCATCCGGCCCGAAATCAGGGCCAGCGCACCGCCTTGCCGCACAGCCAGTTGCCGGAGCAACTCGGGCAATTGTGGCGGCACGATCACGGCGTCGGGGGTCGCGGCCAGATCGAGTAGCGTGCCATCAATATCAAGGAAAACAGCGCTCTCGCGCGACGGGGGGACTTGCGTCAACCTGTAAGTCATACCCCCTTATGGCCCGAACAGAGCTAATCGCCAAATTTCCAGCGCAAGTTTATCCGCGCCAACGGACGCCGCCCACCCGTTGCGGAAGGAAATTTCACCCCGCCAGCCCGCCGGTCGTTACACATTATAAAACGGCAAAAAGGACAACGGCAAAGGCTAATTTGCATCAAATCAAGTGTTTCGATGGAAGCGAAACAGCCCCAGGATTTGCCCATAAGGGACGGCTTCCAATTAAATTATTATGTAAAGGGAATTTTCACTGGTAGCGACGGGCGGATTTGAACCACCGACCAAGGGATTATGATTCCCCTGCTCTACCGCTGAGCTACGCCGCCATACCGTGAGGCCGCTGGGTAATGCCCTGTGCGGCAGAAGTCAATGCGCCTGGCCGGGCAAAAAGATAGCTCCGGGATCGCTCCCGGAGCTATCTCCGGGCGGGCTGCCTAGCCTTCCATATCATTGACGATGCTGGCCAGCACCCGCGGCGACTTCGCCTTGAGGACAAGGAACCAAACCAAGCCGATAGCCATATACGCGATGAAGACTGGCGGCAGGACGTTGAAGGGCGCCGCTGGGAAAGGGACGACGCTGGCGTAGACCACAAACGCCATCAGCGCGGTGCCGATGACCCCAGAGAGGATATGGTGCGCCTTGAGCGTGCCGCCGCGATAAAGATCGACCGGTGCCGCGATGGCGACCCCCAGATAGACAATCACAAAGCCATAGGTGGCGATGGTTCCTGTCAGGCCGAAGGCGTTAAGGAAGCCCTCCGGCAGCAGCGCCAGAATGGCGATCAGTATGACAGCGGCGGAGACGAACACGGCGACATGCGGGGTTTTGTGGGTTTTATGCACCAGGCCCATGGAACCGTGCAGGAACTGGTAGCGGCCCATGGAGTAGAGCATGCGCGAGCTGGCATTGATGCAGGCCAGTGCGCAGGCGAAAGCGCTGATCATGGCGGCAAAATAAACTACGGCAGCGGCCCAGGGCAGATGCGCCGCGGCGGTCATATCGGCGAAAGGCGAGGAGCTGTTGCCGATGGCAGCGGCATTGTCGTGCATACCCAACACCATGAAATAGCTCATGATGGTGAAGAAAATACCCGCCACGGCGGCGCTGCCAACGATGGCGAGCGGCACGTTGCGCTGCGGGTTGTTGGATTCCTTGGCCAGCGTCGCAGCACTCTCGAAGCCGACGAAGCTGAACACGGCGAAAGCCATAGCCGACATCACGCCCCTGATCGGCAGCTTACTAATATTGAGCTGCGCCGGATCAACCACCGTACCATGCTTGCCAACGACAATGGCGGTGATGATGATGATGATGCCGATGGAAATCGTCTCCAGCACCAGGCCAACACGCGAGGAAAGCTGGATATCGCGATAGGCGGCGAAGGTAATCAGCCCAAGAAAGGCGATGCAGAAGACCACAAGCTCGAGCGTCGAGAGCGTCGTGTGGAACACTGCGAGAAAATTACCCAGGAAGATAGGAAAGCCCAGAATCACGGCCATGGCGGTGGCGAGATAGGCGAGGATCATCGACCAGCCGGCGAGCGCGCCCGTGACAGGGCCAAAATTACGGCCGATATAGACGAAATAGGAGCCAGCCTCCGGGTGACGCCTGGCCAAGGCCGCAATCCCTGCGCCGACGAACACGCAGCCAAGCGTGGCGATGAGATACGACACCCATGAGCCGATACCCGCCAGCCCGGCGACAACGGTGATATTCAGCGCCGGGGTCAGCGTCGGCGCGATATTGGCGATGGACTGTCCAATGGTCTCAGGTAGGCTCAGCGCCCCGTGCCGCAACTGCGGCGTGTGCATCGTGGTCTCTGTGGTGGCAACCATATTTTACATCTCCATACGTAAAGCGGTCTCCGGTCCCACCGTGCACCCGCCCCCTAAACGGATCAGATACAGGCGGCAAACTCAGCTCTTGGAT
>DAOMCN010000187.1:0-1482 GCA_035427885.1 Acidocella sp.
GGAAGATCATGAAAACACGGAAAATTGGTGCGTTTGATGTCGCTGAAATAGGCTTTGGCTGCATGAACCTCAGCCATGCCTATGGCCACTGCCATCGCGTGAGGCGGCGCAAGCCGTTCTGCTGACCGCGTTCGACGAGGGTGTTACCCATTTCGACTCCGCATCCATCTGGCGAGCAAATGCGGCATGACGGGCGTCGATGGCAAGCGATTCATTGACGGCAGGCCAGAAATTTTAAAAAAAACCTGCGATACCTCGCTCAAAAATCTACGTACTGATGTTATCGATCTTTACTACCTGCATCGCTGGGATAAATCCGTTCCCATCGAAGAGAGTGTCGGTGCGCTGGCTAAGCTGGTGGTTGCCGATAAAATCCAGTCTATTGGATTGTCGGATGTTTCCTTTGTAACATTACGAAAGGCAAACGTTGTTTATCCGATTTCCTCGGTGTAAACTGAATATTTGCTCTGGACCCGAAATCCTGAGTTCGGAGTGTTGGAGGTCTGTGAAGAGCTTGGTATCAACTTGGTGGCGTTCTCGCCGATTGCGGGTGGGTTCCTCACCGGCGCCATTACCGATGCCCCGGCCTTTGTTGAAGGCGATATCCGCCGCCGAATGCCACGTTTCCTGGCGCCGAACTTCGAGAAGAATGTTGCATTGTTGGAGGGCCTCTGGGCGATGGCGCGCGACGCAGGGGGCACGATGGGGCAACTCGCGCTTGCCTGGGTTCTGTCGCGCTCCGAGTGCATCGTGCCGATCCCAGGAACAACATAGTTCGAGCATCTGCGCGAGGACATCGCCGCTTCCAAGGTCGTCTTGTCCCCGGAGAAACTCAAAAGTCTTGGCGACATCATCTCGCCGAGCAAGATCTCGGGGCCACGCTATCCAGCCGCAACCCAATCGGAAATAGACACCGAGGAGGCGCCACCGGAAGTCTGATCCGCCTCAAGGCAGGCGCATGGCGCGGATCTTGGAGAAAATGGGCCAACGAAAATTTCCAGAAGTCTCGCGCTGACGAAACGACCTGGAACCAGTGGTTTCGGGTCGTTTGTATCGACTTAGTCTAACAAAAATTAGCCATCTAAAATGATGGTACTTTGCGGTGGCTTTTTAACCACCGAAATTAGTGGCAAGTTGTCCCTAAGACTTGGGTGTTGGGGATAAAGCTTATGCAACCGCTTGACGATTCTTATGTTTTAGCGATTTCTGCATAGCCGTCTAGCGCGCGTTCGCGCGACCCGGAACGTACCAAACAGGACATTTTGGACGTGGCAACACAGGAATTTGCCGCCAAAGGCTATGCTGGCGGCAGAGTCGATGCGATCGCCACGCGGACACAGACAACAAAGCGCATGATCTACTATTACTTTGGGAGCAAGGAGCTGCTTTATGGCTACGTCTTGGAGCGTTCCTATCGTCTTATACGGCAGATCGAAGAGCATCTGGATCTGGATCGTCTTGACCCCGAGACGGCACTGCGAC
>DAOMCN010000187.1:1492-4889 GCA_035427885.1 Acidocella sp.
GAATTCACCTTTGATTATCACGACGCACACCCCGATCTCGTGCGTCTTGTGATGATCGAGAATGTCCACAACGCGGAGCACATAAAGAGTTCAGGTGAAGTGCGTCAGACCAATCGTCCGGCGATTGCGATCCTGAAAAACCTTCTGGAGCGCGGCAGTCGGGAGGGTGTTTTTAAGCGCCAGATCGAACCGGTGGATTTGCATCTCATGATCAGCGCACTGTGTTATTATGCGTCTCTAACCGCCACACCTTCGGCACTATTTTCGACTGTGACCTGACCGATCCTCGCGTGCGAGAGCGCCAGCGCCGGATGGTAACGGACACCATCGCTACTTTTTTGCTGACCCCGAGTTAGCCTGCGCGGCTACGGATGGCGCAGCCTTGCACCACCCGTAGCCAGTTCGGCTAAAGACCGAGGTCGCGCAGGCGCGCTATGGCGGCGAGGCGGATGGGCGCGTTATTGGCGCCGTAGCCCTGGTAATCGTGGCACTCCAGGAGTTCATAGAAGAACCTTCTGCAGAAATTTGTCGTGTAGGTGTGGCGGAAATCCCCGTATGCGTCGCGGTCGTAGAGGATGCGGAGTTTTTCAATCGCTTCCAAGGTGACGTCCTCAAGTCCAAAGCGCGCGGCAAGATCCTCGTAATAATTTGAAGGAATGGGCACCGCAGGCATTCCGGCCGCGCGTGCCTTTGCCATAGCGGCGACAACATCGGGCGTGGCGAAGGCCGCATGATGAACGCCATTTTTATGCCATGCGCCTGCTGCCCGGCGATATTGGCGCGGCAACGGGGGGTGACCGATACGCAGGCGCAGGTTTTGGGCGCGGATAACCGGCTAATCGGCGGGCTCTACGCCGTGGGCAATGACATGCAGTCGCTCATGGGAGCGTGTATCCAGCGCCGGGGATCGCTTTCGCTTACGCCGCGGCGTGTCATCTGGCTGGCGGCCGGCATAACGCTTCGGTGTGAACCTAAAGCGCTTCAGGTGTTACGCGGTGCCCTCTTCCGGCAGGGAGAGGTGCCTGACGCCGCCGAAATAACCAGAGCCCAGACTAGCCGCAGAGAGTTCCGCCGCCGCGGCCAGCAGGTCCGGCGCCAGTGCGTGCAGTTGCGCCTCGGGGAGCCGCGTGGCGGGACCGGCGATGCTGAGCGCGCCAATGGTGCGCGTCGTCCCCGGCTTCTGAATCGCGGCGGCGATCGCGGAGAGGCCGGGTGCGGAGCTTTCCCGATTGGCCGCATGCCCATCCGACCCGGCTCTCGCGAGGTATTTGAGCAAAGCCTGTACGGTCATGGGGGCGTTAGGGCCGAGTTTGGTAAATCGCCAACCCCCGACGGCTGACCAGCCGCAGCGCCGCCTCGTCCGACAGCGTGGCAAGCCAGGCGTGGCCACTCGAGGGGGAGGCAAGATGCGCGTCCATTCCCGGCATCCGGGTCGTAGCGAAAGCCGCTACGCGCCCCTTGCGCCTTGGCGATCCACGTCAGATGATAATCGCTGACAATGCCGAGCCGTATGAGCTCTCCGACCTTTTCCGCGAGCCGCTCAAGAATGGGCTGCGCAATGTCGAGAATACCGTTGAGCGACATATAAGTCTGGCCGAGCGACGCGACTTTCATCGTCAACAGGTATAGCGTAGTGATTTCGTCCTGCTCGACATAGCCAAGTCGAGTAAGTTCGCTCAGCAGCCGGTGCGCGGCGCTATGCGGAATGTCCAGCCGCTCGGCGATGACATAAAGTTACACCCTGCCAGGGCTGTTGGCGAGAATTTCCAGAATGTTAAACGCGCGATCGAGCATAGAGAACATGACAATTTTCCATCCCACACATCTCGGGGAGAGGACAAATCGCCTCGTCCCTGGGAATGATCTAAATCAGGCTATCAGGGGTGACGGCGCAGCTAGTGGCCGCGGCATGTAAGACGGCGAGCGTCGCGGCGAGCGTTTGAGCGCCGTCGAGCCCCGAGACCATAGGCTTTTCCACCCCGAATAACGCGCAGAAAATGCTCCATCTGCAGCGCCAGCGGGTCCTGGGTGGCTGCGGCTATGGATATATAGCTTTTGCATGAGGCCGTGGTTCGGTTTGTAAAAATTATGCGCTAAGAGCCCCCAACCACTTTGGCCACCGAGGACTCATGATACGCCTGGACAATATCAGCAAGCAGAACGGCACCCGCCTGGTTTTTATCGAGGCTTCGGCCGCCCTGCAAAAGGGCGAGAAGATCGGTCTGGTCGGCCCCAACGGCGCGGGCAAGACCACGCTGTTTCGCATGATCACCGGCCAGGAGGAACCCGACGAGGGGCTGGTCTTGATTGATCGCGGCGTCAGCATCGGCTTCTTCAGCCAGGACGTGGGCGAGATGGCGGGCCGCAGCGCGGTCGCCGAGGTAATGGAGGGTGCTGGCGCGGTCAGCGAGGTCGGGGCCGAGCTGGCACGGCTGGAAGCGGCGATGGCGGACCCCGAACAGGCCGACCAGCTCGACGCCATCATCGAGCGTTTCGGCGAGGTGCAATCGCGCTTCGAGGAGTTGGACGGCTACGCGCTGGACGGCCGCGCACGCGAGGTGCTGAACGGGCTCGGCTTCAGTCAGGAGATGATGGACGGCGATGTCGGTAAACTTTCCGGCGGCTGGAAGATGCGCGTGGCGTTGGGCCGCATTCTACTGATGCGCCCCGATGTCATGCTCCTTGACGAGCCAAGCAACCATCTCGACCTCGAGAGCCTGATCTGGCTGGAGACATTTTTGGGCGGTTATGACGGCGCGCTGCTGATGACCTCGCACGACCGCGAATTCATGAATCGCGTCATCAATAAGGTGATCGAGATCGACGGCGGCAACCTGACAAGCTTTTCCGGCGACTATGAGTTCTACGCCCGCCAGAGTGCGCTGAACGAAAAACACCAGCAGGCGCAGTTCGAACGCCAGCAGGCAATGCTGGCCAAGGAGGTGGCGTTCATCGAGCGTTTCAAGGCCCGCGCCTCGCACGCCGCCCAGGTGCAAAGCCGGGTGAAGAAGCTGGAGAAGATCGACCGCGTCGAACCACCCAAGCGCCGCCAGACCGTGGCCTTTGACTTCCGCCCCGCCCCGCGCTCGGGCGATGACGTGGTCAATTTCCGCGGCGTTCATAAGCGCTACGGCAACCGTGTGATCTACGAGGGGCTGGACCTGCTGGTCCGGCGCAAGGAGCGCTGTTGCGTGCTGGGCGTGAACGGCGCGGGCAAGTCTACGCTGCTGAAGCTGGTCGCCGCGACAACGCAGCCGGACGCGGGTTCGGTAACGCTCGGCGGCAGCGTGAAGATGGGCTATTTTGCCCAACACGCGATGGATCTGCTGGATGGCGAGCGCACTGTATTCGACACGCTGGACGCAACCTTCCCACATGCAGGCCAGGGCGCGCTGCG
>DAOMCN010000188.1:0-4887 GCA_035427885.1 Acidocella sp.
CTCGATCCGATCTGCAACTGGAAACCCTACTGGCCCTATAACCCCCAGGCAGTGGTCTTGCATCTGCACGGCCCAAAACCCGCCGATCTGGAAGCCATCGCCCTCAGCCAATGGCAGTTGAACAACCCGACCGCGTTTTTCTTCGAGAAAATGCTGAACGTCCATAGCGCGAACTATCTCGCATGGAGCCAGCACCTGAGTGATTTTTTACAAAACGTTGATTTTTCCGCCGCCGTGCAATTTTCCAAACTCGCCTCCGCGCTGTTGCGCTACCGGCGCGAAACGCCCGCCCGTCCGGATGACGGCTTCATGAACCTGCAAATGTTCCCAGGCGTTGGATAAAATAATTTAAATTACGCCAAACTCTTCACCATTTTACACATTTCATTAACGAATCTCCCTTACACTCAACCGTTAATGGAAAGGTCTTGCCCATGAACGAAATGTTTTCATTCCGGCCTGAATCGACACCCGCCTATCTTCTCTCCGGCGTGAGCGGGGGCAGTGAGGAGGAGGTTCGCCTGCGGTCGCTAGAAAGCTATGAAATCCTTGATAGCGTGCCAGAGAAAGCCTACAACGACATTGCCCGTCTCGCCGCATTCATCTGCGGGACCGGGGGAGCGCTGATCTCGTTTTTCGACAGCAACCGGCAATGGATCAAGGCGCGTTTCTCCAGCGGGGCCTTTGTTGAAAAGGCCGAAGAGGTGCCGCACAGCTTCGTCTTCTGTGATGCCCTCCTGCGGCAACCGGAACAGGTGATTCTGGTCCCCGACATGAACCGTGACCCGCGCTTTGCCGAACACCCCCTGGTCCGTGGCCCCTCGCGCCTGCGCTTTTACGCTGCAGTGCCACTCGTCGCGCCGACCGGCGCGGTGCTGGGTAGTCTGAGCGTGTTCGACAAACGTAGCCGTACGCTGAACGGCGAACAAATTAGCGCGCTGGAAACCTTGTCGCGGCAAATCCTTGAACTTTTGGAAATGCGCCGCACCGTTATTGGCCTGTCGCACGCCAACGCCAAGCTCGGCCAACAGAACGTCACCGATACGTTGACCGGCGTTCCCAACCGCCGCGCATATGACCAGAAAATTTCGGAAGAATATTCCCGCGCCATCCGCAATATCTCGCCGCTCTCCCTGTTGCTGATCGATATCGACCTGTTCAAGCAGTTTAACGACACATTCGGTCATCCGGCGGGTGATGCCGCGTTGCAATCCGTGGCGCGCGTCCTGCTGGCCAGCCTGCGACCCTACGATTTCCTGGCGCGCTACGGCGGCGAAGAATTCGTCATCATCCTGCCCAGCACCGATTTGGTGGACGCCGCCGTGGTCGCCGAACGCGTACGGAACCTTGTGGCGCATTCCGATTTCCCACATCGCAAATTCACCATCAGCGTCGGCGTGGCGCAGCTTGACCCAGAAGCCGGTATAAAAGCCCTGGTGCAAGCGGCCGATAACGGCCTTTACCGCGCCAAAGCTACCGGCCGCAACAAGGTGGTCATCGGCACCTCGGCCGGGACGTCGGTGGTAAAATAAAGGTTGAAATATTCAGCCTAATGCTGCGTCCGGGGGCAATAAAAACTACTGCGCCCGGACTGCGTAATAACCCTAATCCCCGCACATTCCGGCAAGCCGGGGCAGCGCTCGCAAGGCTTGTCCTCGCGGCCATAGACTTTCCAGGCATGTTGAAAATACCCCAGCTCACCGCTGGGCTGCACATAGTCGCGCAAGGATGAGCCGCCAGCGGCAATCGCCTCGCGCAGCGTGTCCTTAATCGCGACCACCAATTTCTCCACGCGCTGCGCCCCTAAACTGCCCGCCAGACGGCGTGGGCTGATCCCTGCGCGGAACAGCGCCTCGCTGGCGTAAATATTGCCAATCCCCGCGACCACGCGCTGGTCGAGCAGGGCGGCCTTGATCGAAGTGGCCTTGCCCTTGAGTGCCGCCGCCAGGACGGGCGCGGAAAACGCGTTGCCCAGCGGCTCCGGGCCTAAGCCTGCCAGCAGCTTGTGGCCGTCCTCCTCATCCGTGCGCACCAAATCGAGCTGACCAAAACGGCGCGGATCGACAAAGCCGATCCGCGCGCCATCGGTGGTCTCCAGGGTGAGATGCTCGTGCAATGCAGGGGGTGCGTCGATCAACATTCGCCCGGACATGCCTAGGTGGATCAGCACGGACCAGCCGTTGTCCAGGCGGAGCAGGATGTATTTGGCGCGGCGGCGGAACCCCAGAATCCTCGCGCCGGTCATAGTTTTGGGCAATTCCGGGGGAATCGGCCCGCGCAGATCGGCGCGGTTGAGCTGGACGCGCGCGATGATCCGGCCGGTAAGCCGTTGGTCCAGGCCGCGCATGACTGTTTCTACTTCGGGGAGTTCCGGCATCTGTAAACAAGGCTATAATGGGTTCATGACAACCGACAACCCATCCCAGACTGTTGATTTTGGCTTCAAGACCGTGGAGCGCGAAAAAAAGCGCGACATGGTGCGAGAGGTCTTCGATTCTGTTGCCGGGAAATATGACATCATGAACGATCTGATGTCGCTTGGCGTGCATCGGCTATGGAAGCGCGAATTCATCGCCGCCCTCGACCCGAGGCCGAACCGGACCTTGCTCGATCTCGCGGGGGGCACGGGGGATATCACCTTTGGCTGGCTCAAGAAGAGCGGCGGGCATGCGATTCTCTCGGATATCAACGCGGCGATGCTGAGCGTCGGACGCGACCGGGCGACGGCTAACGGGTTGCTCGCCGATATCTCCTTCCTGGTCACGGATGCTGAGGCGATACCGCTGCCCGATGGCAGTTTTGATCGGATTTCGATGGCGTTTGGCCTGCGCAACTGCACCAATAAGGAGAAGGTGTTGGCCGAGGCGCGGCGGTTGCTCAAGCCGGGAGGGAAGCTTCTGGTCCTTGAATTCTCCAAGATGCAGATCGCGGGGCTGGAGAAGCTCTATGATGTCTGGTCGTTCCAGGCGCTGCCGCGCATCGGCTCGATGGTGGCAGGGGATGCTCAGAGTTATCAGTATCTCGCGGAGAGCATTCGCATGTTCCCAGATCAGGATACGTTGAAGGGGATGATGGAGGATGCTGGGCTGGAGCGGGTCACGTATCGAAATCTCTCCGGCGGAATTGCGGCCATTCATCAGGGGTATCGCCTGTGAAGAAGCTGCTGCTCATCGTGAGCGGTGGGATTGCGGCGTATAAGGCGTTGGAGCTGGTCCGCCTTTGTTCCAAAGCGGGGTATCGGGTTACTTGCGTGCTGACCACGGCGGGGACGCAGTTTGTTACCCCGCTCTCGTTGCAGGCGCTCTCGGGTAATAAGGTTTATACGGAGCTATTCTCGCTCACCGATGAGAGCGAGATGGGGCATATTGAGCTGTCGCGCTCGGCGGATCTTGTGGTGGTTGCTCCGGCTTCGGCGGATTTGCTGGCGAAGATGGCGGCGGGGCTTGCCAATGATCTGGCAAGCACGCTTCTGTTGGCGACGGATAAGCGCGTGCTGGTCGCGCCGGCAATGAATGTGCGGATGTGGGAACACGCCGCAACGCAGGCGAATATGGCGCTGCTCGCGGCGCGCGGGGTGCTGGTCGTGCCGCCTGAGGCGGGAGAGATGGCTTGCGGGGAGTTTGGGCCGGGGCGGCTGGCGGATCCGTCGGCTATTCTCGCGGCGATTGAGGCAGCACTTGGCGGTGGTAGGGCTTTGGCGGGGCGGCATATCCTTGTCACCTCCGGGCCGACGCATGAGCCGATTGATCCGGTGCGCTATATTGCCAATCGCAGTTCCGGCAAGCAGGGCCACGCCATTGCGGCAGCACTCGCAGCGCTGGGCGCGCGGGTTACGCTGGTAAGCGGGCCGGTGGCGATTGCGGATCCTGCGGGGGTTACGGTTGTGCATGTCGAGACCGCGGCGCAGATGTTGGCGGCGGTGGAGGCGGCGTTGCCTGCGGATGCGGCCGTTTGCGCGGCGGCGGTGGGGGATTGGCGGGTTGCTGCGGCGGGGCAGAAGCTCA
The DNA here is from genome assembly GCA_035427885.1 of Acidocella sp. Classification (GTDB taxonomy): domain Bacteria; phylum Pseudomonadota; class Alphaproteobacteria; order Acetobacterales; family Acetobacteraceae; genus Acidocella. The sequence continues at coordinate 4,005 of DAOMCN010000188.1, forward strand.
AGAAGGATGGCGCGACCCCTGCCCTGCAGCTTATGGAAAACCCGGATATTTTGGCGCGGCTTTCCGTACCTGGGGCGTTGCGACCCAGGCTTGTCGTGGGGTTTGCGGCGGAGACGGAGCGACTTGAAGAATTTGCCCGTGCGAAGTTGGCGCGCAAGGGGTGCGACTGGATTGTGGCTAACAATGTTGGCGGTACCGGGATTATGGGCGGCGAGGAGAACGAGGTTCTGCTGCTCGAAAAAAATGAAGCGCAGGCCTGGCCAAAAATGGATAAGCGGGCGGTTGCGGAAAAATTGGCGGCGAAGATTGGAGCGTTTTTGGCATGATGCGGGATGTTAAAATTAAGCGGTTGGCGCATGGGCTGGGCTTGGATCTGCCCGGCTATGCGACGGACGGGGCGGCGGGGATGGATTTGCTTGCGGCGGTAGATAAGCCGATCAATATCGCGCCGGCAAGGCGTGCGTTGATCCCGACGGGATTTTCCATTGCGTTGCCTAAAGGGTTTGAATTGCAGATCCGGCCGCGCTCAGGATTGGCGCTCAAGGATGGGATTGTCGTGCCGAATTCTCCGGGGACGGTGGATGAGGATTACCGCGGCGAGGTTTGCGTTATTTTGCTCAATGCGTCCGATGAGCATTTTTTGGTGACGCGGGGGATGCGTATTGCGCAGGCGGTGCTGGCGCCGGTGGTGCGGGCGGCCTGGGTTGAGGTTGAGGATTTGGACGCGACGGAGCGCGGGGCTGGGGGGTTTGGCAGTACCGGGCATTGAGGGGGCAAAATTGTTTCACGTGAAACAATTTTGGGGAATCTACTTGCTAACGGTTTGTTAATTTTTGTTTTTACAGCATTGTGTTTTTGCGAAAATTTCGGTTGACACGGCAGC
>DAOMCN010000189.1:0-4870 GCA_035427885.1 Acidocella sp.
CGGGTAGCGTGTTCAAGCTGCAAACCATCGCGATGGCGCTGGATTCCGGCATGATCCACTATTGGGATTATTTCGATACAACTCACCCCCTGCAGGTCGGCCGCTTTCAGATCACCGATTTCGAGCCTGCGCATGTTTGGATGGCGGTGCCACAAATCCTAAACGTTTCCTCCAATATCGGCGCCTCGCGCATCGCCACGATACTGGGGCCAAAAATCGAACAGACCTGGCTGGCCAAACAAGGGTTTTTCAAGCCGCTGGACATACAATTACCTGGTCCGCCCATGCCGCAGTATCACCCGTTGAAGAACTGGGGCTTGGCGACGACGATGACGATCTCCTTTGGCGCTGGCATCGCGGTCAGCCCATTACATCTGGTGACCGGCGTGCTGCCGATTGTGAATGGCGGCATCCGCTATAATCCGACCCTACTCGCGGTGAACCCGAACGGGCCAGCGCCGGCGGGTGTGCGGGTGATGCAGCAGAGCACCTCGGATATGATGCGCAAGTTGATGACCAATGTGGTGCTTTCGGGCACCGGCAAGCTGGCGGCAGTGCCGGGCTATGTGGTCGGCGGCAAGACCGGCACGGCGCAGGTGGTAGGGCCCAACGGCGCGTATCTCAAGCATACCAACAACGCCTCCTTTATGGCGGCATTCCCGATGGAGAACCCGCAATACGTTATCTATGTGCTGGTGCTGCAACCCAAGCCGGACGCCACCACGCATGGCTTCACGACCGGCGGCCTTATCGCCGCCCCGACAGTGGCGCGGATCATCGCGCGCATCGGCCCAATGCTGGGAATCATGCCAGCTACCGGCGACAGGCTGGCGGCGCTTGAGGCCGCGCTAACGGTGCCGCTGCAGCCGACCACTCCGCCCGGCGAGCCGGCACTCGGCCCGGGGCGTCCACTTCCGCCAGGCGCCAACGCTTTCGCGTATCAGCTGATGGGCGAAAAACCCCCCGCTGCGCGTGCGCCCGAGGTAAACTCCGGCGCGCCGAAGCCGCAGCTTTCCGCCTCCCACGGCGCGCGCCATGGCGGAAACAAAATCATGGCGCCGGTCTATCCGGCGCCTGGCAACCACATGACCGAGCGGAGCACCGAAAATGCCCAGGCATGAACTGCATGATATCAGCGGCATCACCGCCGACAGCCGGGCGGTGCGGCCGGGCTATATCTTCGCGGCGTTGCCGGGAAACAAAATGGACGGACGGCATTATATCGCCGAGGCGGTAGCGCGCGGCGCTGCCGCCATCTTGGCGCCCGAGGGCACGATCTGGCCGCCCGGCGTGCCGCCCCGCCCCGTCTTTTACGCAGCCTCGCCGCGCGTTAAGCTGGCGGAGCTAGCGGTCGAGCTGGCGGGCAAGATGCCCGAACACCTCATCGCGGTGACCGGCACTAACGGCAAAACCAGCACAGTCGATTTTCTGCGCCAGATCCTGGTCCTCTCCGGGCGCAAGGCAGCCTCTCTGGGCACTCTCGGCGTTATCGCGGAAGGTTTTGCTCCCGCCGGCTCCCTTACCACGCCCGACCCGGTGACCCTCGCCAACACCCTCGCTGCCCTGGCCCGCGCTGGGATCACTCATGCCGCGCTGGAGGCCTCCTCCCACGGCATCGAGCAGAGCCGCCTGGATGGGCTAAGCTTCGCCGCCGCAGGTTTCACGAATTTAACCCGCGACCACCTGGACTATCACGGCTCGATGGAGGCTTATCGCGCCGCCAAACTGCGCCTGTTCGACACGCTGCTGCCGCGCGGCGCTGCCGTGCTGGCGATGTCCGATATGGAGCCTGAGACTTTTGCCCGCCTACGCGACATTGCCGACAAGCGTGGCCTCGATTTCCGCCCCGTGACCATCACCCGCACTGCGCCTCTGCCTTCAGGCCAGGAGATTTTCTGCGCCGGCCGTCAGGTGACGCTCAACCTCCCTGGCCGTTTCCAGGCCGATAACGCCGTCCTGGCTGCGGGCCTGGCCGAGGCCTGCGGCGTGACGGACGCACTCTCCTACCTGCCGCAACTGCGCGGCGTGCGTGGTCGCCTGGAACGTGCGCTCCTTCTGCCCAACGGCGCCGCCGCCTACGTGGATTACGCCCACACGCCCGATGCCATCGCCCGTGTGCTCTCCGCTCTGCGCCCGCATGCGCATGGCAAACTCACGGTCGTTTTCGGTGCGGGCGGGGACCGCGATGCCGGTAAACGCCCACTGATGGGCGAGGCCGCTGCCGCGGGCGCGGATACGTTGATCGTCACCGATGACAATCCGCGCAGTGAAGACCCGGCCAAAATCCGCGCCGCCATCCTCGCAGCCTGCCCGCAGGCCACGGAAATTGGCGATCGCCGCGCCGCAATTGCCGCAGGTCTTGCGCTTCTCGGCCCGGGCGATGTCCTGGTCGTCGCGGGCAAGGGCCATGAGCAGGGGCAGATCATCGGCGATACGGTCCTGCCCTTCGATGACGCGGCGGTGATCCGCGAACTAGGTGGCGGCGGATGAGCAACCGGAGTCTAACCAATATGCTGTGGGAAGCGGAAGAACTGGCGCGTGCGGTGGAGAGCCAATCCCCAGGCTTTGCCGTGAGCGGCATCAGCATCGACACGCGCAGCCTGCAACCGGGCGACCTCTTCGTCGCCTTGGGCGGCGCGCGCGACGGGCATGATTTCGTTGAAGAAGCGCTGGCCAAGGGCGCGGCGTGTGCCCTGGTTTCGCGCCCTGGCATGCTGGGGCCGTTGTTGCTGGTGGAGGACACACTTGCCGCGCTGACGCGCCTGGGTGCTGCCGCGCGGGCAAGAAGTGCGGCGCGGATCGTCGCGGTGACGGGCAGCGTCGGCAAGACCACGACCAAGGAGATGCTGCGCCGGACCCTGAGTGGCTTTGGCAGCGTCCACGCCGCCGAGGCCAGTTTTAACAACCATATCGGCGTACCGCTGACCCTGGCGCGGATGCCGAGTGGCACGAAATTCGGCGTGTTCGAGATTGGGATGAACCATCCGGGCGAGATTGAGCCCCTTGCTCGTCTGGTGCGCCCGCAGGTGGCGATCATTACCTGCGTGGACCGCGCGCATCTCGGGCTGATGGGTTCCGAGGAAGCGATTGCGGCAGAAAAAGCTTCGATTTTCAACGGACTGGAACCAGACGGCACGGCGGTTCTGCCACGCACTACACCCTACCTGCCTCAGTTGATGGCCGCCGTACCCGCGAGCGCCGTGCGGTTGAGCTTTGGCGGGGAGGGGGCGGATGCTGGGTTGATATCGCTGCACAGCGCTGCTGATTCCTCCGACGTCCAGGCCAGTATCGGCGGTGTCAATGTGCGTTTCCGCCTGAACGCCCCAGGCCGGCACATGGCGATGAACGCGCTGGCGGTCTTGGCTGCGGCGCGCGCGCTCGGCCTGGATGTGGCAAAAGCAGCGGAGGTGCTGGATGGTTTCGCGCCCTATGCTGGACGCGGCGCGCGCCGGCCGGTGCAACTCCCCGCCGGGAGGATACTGCTGCTCGACGAGAGCTACAACGCTTCGGCGGCTTCCATGCGCGCGGCACTCGAAGTGCTGACTCTGCAACCAGGCCGGCATGTGGCCGTGTTGGGGGACATGCTGGAACTGGGTGAGGCCGCCGAGGCGGAACATCTCGCCTTGCTACCGGACGTTCTGGCCGGAGCTGACAAAATATTCACCTGCGGCGCGATGATGGGGCATTTGTTCGAATCGCTGCCATCGACCAAGCAGGGTGGGCACGCGTCTGACGCTGCGACTTTGGCCGCGCTGGTAAAAGCCTCCCTTCAGGAAGGCGACGCCGTGTTGGTAAAGGGCAGTTACGGCAGCCGTATGCGTGATGTGATCTCGCACCTGGAAAGCCCAACCTGATGCTATACGCGCTGCTCTTCCCTCTGGCTGGGTATATCCACGCCTTCAACCTCTTCCGCTACATTACCTTCCGTGCGGGCGGGGCGTGTCTGACGGCGCTGATCATCAGCTTCTGGGTCGGGCCAAAGTTGATCCGTTTGCTCAAATCCCTGCAAACCCACGGCCAGCCGATCCGCCTGGACGGCCCCGAGCGTCATTTGATCGAGAAGAAGGGCACGCCGACGATGGGCGGCGTGCTGATCCTCCTGGCGCTTGGCCTCTCGACCCTGCTCTGGGCGGATTTGGATAACGGCTATGTCTGGGCGACGCTCGCCGTCACCTTCGGCTATGGCGGCATTGGCTTTGCCGACGACTTCCTGAAGCTGACCCGGCGCAACACTAAGGGCGTCTCGGGGCGCATCAAGCTGGTGGCGCAGGCGCTAATCGGCCTCGTCGCGGCGGTCTGGATGTGCTGGCTAATGCCTGCCCCGCTGGGCACAGAGCTCGCCGTGCCAGTATTCAAGCATTTAATGATTTCGTTCGGTATTTTCTTCCCGCTGATCTCGATGGTCGTGCTGATCGGCGCCTCGAACGCGGTCAACCTAACCGACGGCCTGGACGGCCTTGCCATCGTGCCGACAATGATCGCCGCCGGGGTTTTTGCCCTGATCGCCTATCTCGTCGGCAACCGGATTTTCGCGGGCTACCTCGGGATCAACTTTGTCCCCGGCACGGGCGAGTTGACGGTGTTCCTCTCCGCGCTGGTTGGCGCTGGCTTGGGCTTCCTGTGGTTCAACGCCCCCCCGGCGGCGGTTTTCATGGGCGATACCGGCTCGCTTTCCCTGGGCGGCGCGCTGGGTGCGGTCGCGGTTGCCACCAAGAGTGAAATCGTCCTGGCCATCGTCGGTGGGCTGTTTGTGGTCGAGACCATCTCGGTCATCGTCCAGGTCTTCTGGTACAAGCGCACGGGCAAGCGCGTCTTCCTGATGGCCCCGCTGCACCACCATTTCGAGAAGAAGGGCTGGGCCGAGCCCACC
>DAOMCN010000190.1:0-2769 GCA_035427885.1 Acidocella sp.
ATGCATCTCGCCAGAGATCGAGCGGCATCGCGCCCGCGCAATTTTTTCGCGAGGTAACATCTGCGCTTTTGGAAACAATTCATTAAGGTATTCGGCGATGGCCAGCGTGTCCCAGACGGTGACGTCGTCGTGCAGCAGGCAGGGCACCAGGATCGAAGAGGTGCGCATCAGCAATTCTTCGTGCGCCCGTGGGTCGTCCAGGGCGACGCTTTCGGTCATGAAGTCTATCCCGGAAAGCTTGGCGAGAAGGAATCCTCGCAGCGACCAGGAGGAATAATTCTTGCTGCTGATCAGCAGGGTCGCTTTACTCATGATTGCCCTTTCCTTTTTTCGAAAACAGAACCAAAGTTGTCAACGCCAACTCAAGCACACATTGGCATGGAAGTCTTGTTTGTTAAACATGCCGATAACATATTCGCTCAGGGATAGAACTATGATTTATCAGATTTACCAGGCCCAAGCCGATATGTTGGACCCGCTACGGAGAATGGCACGAGTCAGCAGCGCGATATTGCGGGCCATGACGCCAAAACAGCCCTACGGCATCTCCCTGCGGCATGTATCGGCTGCGCTTGACGTGTTCGGCGATGCAGGGACCACGCATGAGCGGCCGGCTTATGGCATTCGCGATGTCATGATCGGCAATCAGCTTGTTAAGGTGGACGATGTGCCGGTATGCCAGACGCCGTTTGCCACGTTGCTCCATTTCAAGAAGGATTCCGACCGCAATCAGCCGAAAGTCTTGCTCGTTGCGCCGATGTCCGGGCACTTTGCCACGCTTTTGCGCAGCACGGTCGAGACGCTGCTGCAGGATCATGATGTTTATCTGACCGATTGGCATAATGCGCGAGATATGCCGCTCGATGCTGGCAAGTTTGGCTTTGATGAGTATGTCGAACATGTCATCACGTTTTTGGAATTTCTTGGGCCACATAGCCATGTTGTTGGGGTTTGTCAGCCAACGGTTGCGGTGCTGACGGCGGTGGCGGTAATGTCGGAGGATAACAATCCGGCGACGCCGCGCAGCATGACGCTGATGGCGGGCCCGATTGATACGCGGCGCAATCCAACTAAGGTTAATAAACTAGCCAAGACCAAGGATATCTCCTGGTTCGAGGATAAGATGATCGGCGTTGTGCCGTGGCGCTACAAGGGGGCTGGACGGCGCGTGTATCCTGGATTTATTCAGCTCTCTGCCTTTGTTTCAATGAATCTCGACAAGCACATAGGCGCGCATGTGCGCCAGTTCCGCTCGCTGGCGGCCGAGGATAAGGTCGCTACGACGGCGCATCGCACCTTCTACGACGAATATCTCGCAGTGATGGATCTGCCCGCGGAGTTTTTCCTGGAGACGGTGAAGCGGATTTTCATGGATCACGAATTGCCAAAGGGCGAACTCACCTATCACGGCAAGCTGGTCAAGCCGGAGATGATCCGTAAGACGTTTCTCTTTACCGTCGAGGGCGAACGAGACGATATTTGCGGGCTAGGGCAGACGTCTGCCGCGTTGGATTTGTGCTCAAGCCTGCGTCCCACGCTCAAGCGGCACTATATGCAGACCGGAGTTGGGCATTACGGCGTGTTCTCGGGCAAGCGTTGGGTGAATGAGATCTATCCGTTGCTGCGCGAAGTGATCGAACTCGCGGCCTAAAGAATAGCCCCTGTGGCAGCACAGAAAAGAACAACCAGGATTGGCCGCGCGCGGCCGGGGCCGAGCAGCGCCAGGGCGGACAGTGCGATGGGGAGGTCCCAGGCGCTTTGTAGGGTGCTCAAGGTGAGCAGGTTGATAAAGGCAGCGCCCAGCAGGCCAACGACGGCGGCGTTGATGCCCATCAACATCGCGCCGACGCCGGGACGCGATTGCAGCGACCGCCAATATGGTAGCGCGCCGCCGGCCAGGAGCAGGCCAGGAAGAAAAATCCCGATGACGGCGATGGCGGCGCCCAGAGCGCCTTGTGGCCCGCTTGCGGCGAGCGCGCCCAGAAATGCCGCAACCGTAAAGAGCGGTCCCGGGACCGCCTGAGCAGCGCCATAGCCTGCCAGGAAAAGCTGTGGCGAGATCCAGCCGGGGACAACAACGGCATCGCGCAGCAAAGGCAGGACGACATGGCCGCCGCCAAAAACCAGCGCCCCGGCGCGGTAGAAGGCGCCGAACAGACCCAGTGCCCCGGTGGAGGGAACAACAAACGCCAAGACCAGCAGCGCCAGGAACGCCGCCATCGCGGTGAGGGCGCGGCGATGGGGCGGGGCTGGAGCGGTTACGGCGGAGGGCTGCGGCCCGTTAGCGGCTTGCGGGATGCCGCCCAGCGCCAGGAGACCGATCGCGGCGCCAACTACCAAGACGAAGATCTGGCCGCCGGTATTGGGCATTAACGTCAGGAGGGCAGCGGAAAGCAGCGCCAGGGCGCGGCGCGGTGTATCCGGGCAAAGGCCCTTCGCCATGACCCAGACGGCCTGCGCCACCACGGCCATGGCGGCAAGCTGTAGCCCATGCAGGATGCCTTGCGCCATCGGCGAGGAATCGAACACCCCGGCCCAGCGCGCCACGCCGTACATCAGCAAGGCCGAGGGCAGGGTAAAGCCAAGCCATGCGGCGATGCCGCCACGCCAGCCCGCGCGTTGCAGGCCGATGCAGAACCCGGTCTGGCTTGAGGCGGGGCCGGGGAGAAATTGGCAGAGGGCGAGCAGGTTGGCATAGTCATGCGCCGAGAGCCAGGCGCGTTTCTCGACGAATTCGCGGCGGAAATAGCCCAGATGCGCGATCGGGCC
>DAOMCN010000190.1:2779-4761 GCA_035427885.1 Acidocella sp.
AAGATGCGTAGAACCTCTAAGGCGGAGCCTTTAGCCTTCATGAGCGACGAGCATATGCCCGAGCTTGCGCCCGGCGAGGATATGCACGTGAAAATGGGGGACTTCCTGCAGGCTGTCCGGCCCGACATTCGCAATCAGCCGGTAGCCCGGCTCGGCCACACCCAGGCGCCGGGCGACCAGGGAGACGGCACGGAAGAAGCCGGTGATCTCGGCCGGAGTCGCAGATTCGCCGAATTCCTGGAAAGAGATATACGCTCCCTTAGGGACCACCAGCACATGACTCGGCGCTTGCGGGCGGATGTCAGGGAAGGCGAGGGCGAATTCATCCTCGTAGAGCTTCTCGCATGGGATCTCACCACGGAGGATACGGGCGAAGATGTTGTTCGGATCATAGGTCATGCGAAACCTCCGTTACGGAATTTTACGGGTAGATGCGGCCAGGAGCGCGGGTTTACGGGCCGCCTTTTCTGCGATGCCGCTGATACCTTCGCGCTTGGCAAGTTCAGCCCATACATGTTCGGGACTCAGCCCCGCATCGACCCACATCACCAGCAGATGGTAAAGCACGTCAGCACTTTCGGAGATCAGCGCCGTGCGTTGACCGCTGACGGCTTCAATTAGGCACTCGACCGCTTCTTCGCCGAATTTCTGGGCAATTTTGGCAGTGCCGCGCGAGAGCAGGCGGGCGGAGTGGCTCAAGGAAGGGTCTGCATCCTTGCGCGAGACGACGGTGGACCAAAGGCGGTCCAGCACGCGGGCGTCGGGCGCGTCGAGTGGCGGGGGCATCGGCGCAGGGATTTGGCGCGAGGCGCGCGCTCCTTGAGCCTTCGGTTTGGCCTTGGGTGGGGTGGATTTTGCGGTTTTCTCGACTTTTTTAGCCATGACCCAGTTATGACGACTCCTGCTTAACACCCAGTATCACCCGCGCCGGACGTACCGGCAAGCGTACCTCTGCCAGGGCTTCCTTTACCTGGGCGATGGTGAATTGGCCAAAATGGAAAACGCTGGCGGCGAGCAGGCCTGTGGCTCCCGCCTGCGCGCCTTCGACAAAATGTTGGAGCGTACCAACGCCGCCAGAGGCGATCACGGGCAGGCGAATGGCGGCGCAGACTTCATGCAGAAGGGCGAGGTCGAAGCCTTTGCCGGTGCCGTCGCGGTCCATCGAGGTTAGGAGGATCTCCCCTGCGCCGAGGGTTTCCATGCGCTTGGCCCAGTCTACCACGTCCAGCCCGGTATTCTGGCGGCCACCATGGGAGAATACCTCCCATTTGCACGGCGCGGACTGGCGCGCGTCGATGGCGACGACGACGCATTGGCTACCGAATTTTTGCGCGGCCTCGGAAACCAACTCGGGGCGGGCAATGGCAGCGGAGTTGATGCTGCATTTATCGGCCCCGGCGAGGAGCAGGCGGCGCATATCCCCGGTGCTGCGGATGCCGCCACCGACGGTGAGGGGGAGAAAGACCTTCTCCGCCGTGCGCGAGACGACGTCCAGGATGGTATCGCGGTTGTCGGAGCTGGCGGTAATGTCAAGGAAGGTCAGTTCGTCCGCCCCGGCGGCATCGTACACGATGGCTTGTTCGACCGGGTTGCCCGCGTCGCGCAGGGATACGAAGTTGACGCCTTTGACGACGCGGCCGTCCTTCACGTCCAGGCAGGGGATGACGCGCAGTTTCAGCATGCGGTAAGAGCCTCGGCGGGGGGGAGGCTGCCGTCATATAGGGCTCGGCCCAGGATTGCGCCCGAGAGGTTCGGCTGCGCCGCCGCGGCGGCCTTGAGGGCGAGGATGTCAGCGACTCCAGCGACGCCGCCCGAGGCGATGACCGGGACGCGCACGGCGGCGGCCAGGGCGGAGGTTTCCGCGAGGTTCAGGCCGGTTTTCATGCCGTCGCGGGCGATATCGGTGTAGATGATCGCGGCGATGCCCGCGTCTTCGAGGCGGCAGGCAAGATCGGTCGCTCTTAATGTAGAAGTCTCGGCCC
>DAOMCN010000191.1:0-4759 GCA_035427885.1 Acidocella sp.
GGTGCGCAATCACCAGCGTGGTACGGTCATACGCCACCGAGCGCAGCGCCGTGCTAATCTCCTGCTCCGTCGCCGTATCGAGCGCGCTCGTCGCCTCGTCGAGGATCAGGATTCGCGGATTTTTCAGAATGGTGCGCGCAATCGCGACGCGCTGCTTCTCCCCGCCCGAGAGCTTGAGTCCCCGCTCGCCAACCTTGGTCTTATACCCTTGCGGCAGCGAGACGATAAACTCATGGATCTGCGCCAGCCGCGCTGCCTGCTCGATCTCCTCAACGCTAGCACCTGGCCGCCCATACGCGATGTTGTAGAAAATCGTATCGTTGAACAGCACGGTATCCTGCGGCACCACGCCAATCGCCCCGCGCAGGCTGTGCTGCGTATAGTCGCGCACATCGTGCCCATCGACACGCACCGTCCCCGAAACCGTATCGTAAAACCGGAACAACAACCGGCTGATGGTCGATTTTCCCGACCCCGTCGGCCCGACAATCGCAACCTTCTGCCCGGCAGCAACGCTGAAACTCACGCCCTTCAAAATATCGCGATCAGGATTATAGCCAAAATGCACATTCTCGAACGCCACCTCGACCGGCGCCCCCTGCGGCTCAAGCGCTATCGCCCCCGGCTTATCCGTAACCTCGAAGTTCACGCGCATCAGCGAGAACATCTGCTCCATGTCGATTAGCCCCTGGTTGAGCTGCAGATAGACAAAGCCAAGGAAGTTCAACGGCACATAAAGCTGCATCAGATAAGTGTTGACCAACACAAACTGCCCAACCTTCATATGGTGATAGACCACACCATCCGCCGCCATCAGCATCATCACCGCGAGCGCGATCGAGATAATCACCGCCTGCCCAATATTGAGCGCATTGAGCGACACTTGGGACTTCACCGAGGCCGTCTCATACCGCGCCAGACTCTCATCGAACCGCCGGGACTCATGTACCTCGTTGCCGAAATACTTCACCGTCTCGAAATTGAGCAACGAGTCGATCGCCTTGGTCTGCGCCTCGTTATCCGTCTCGTTCATCTGGCGGCGGAACTTGGTCCTCCAGGCGGTAAAGGTGAAGGTAAAGACCATATAGAGCCCAACCGCGGCAAAGGTGATCAGCGCGTACAACGCATTAAACTTGTACCAGAGCACGCCGACGGTGAGCAGCAATTGGATAATCGTCGGCAACAGGTTGAACGTCGCGAGCCGCAGGACGTTTTGAATCCCGAGCGTACCGCGCAGAATGATATTCGAGAGCCCGCCAGTCTGCCGGTCGAGATGGAAACGCATGGAGAGCCCATGCAAATGCTCGAACGTCTGGCGCGCCACGACGCGCGAGGCGCGCATCTGCACGGCGGCAAAAATCGCATCCCGCAACTCGCCGAACCCGGCAGCGGCAATCCGCACGACCGCATAGCCCACGATCAGCGCCGCCGGCACGACAATCGCCTCAGAACCGTTCTGCGAGAGCCGGTCCACCGAGCGCGCAAACAGGATCGGGACATAAACCGTCGCAATCACCGAGAGCAGCATGGCCAGGCTCGCCAGCACGAGCCGTACCCGCAGCGCGAGTTCATGCTTGGGCCAGAGATAGGCGAGCAGGGACAGAACGGTGGACCAGGCCGCCCGTGGCGCTTTCGGGCCGCCGGAGGTTGGAGCAAGATGGGGGTTGGCATGGGCTGCAGAACGGGTCATGTCACCGCACATGGCACCTGACATCCAAATTGCAAAGCTCCTCGCGCACATCTCTGCCTGTCATTCGGCAAAACTCCCCGGCGCGCGCCTGCCCCTCTACGCCGGAAACCACCCGATCGGCTTCCTGCACCCCACCTTCGCCGCCCGCCTCGCATCCTTAAGCCCCGCCATAACCCTGTCGCCAACCCGCGCGACCCTGGCCCCCCAAGCCCTGTCCGAGCTGAACGCCCTGGCCCAGGCCGCGGGCCTGAGATTGCGCGAGGAAAACTTCGACGTTCGTGAAACCGCCGACAGCCCGAGCCTCGCCGTGCTCGACCGCGGCGCATTGCCCAGCTTTGGCGTGATCGGCGTCGGCGTCCACCTGAACGGCCTGGTCCGCCGCCCGGACGGCTGGCATCTCTGGGTCGCCAAACGCGCCGCTGACAAAAAACTTGACCCCGGCAAACTCGATCACATCGTCGCCGGCGGCGTCCCGGCGGGCCTGACTCCCTTCGAGACCATGCTCAAGGAAGCCGAGGAAGAAGCCACTCTCCCCGCCACCCTTGCCGCAAACGCGAAGCCGGTTGGCCGCTTTTGCTATAATATGGAGCGCCCCGAGGGCCTGCGCCGCGACGTAATTTTCGCCTACGACCTAGAACTCCCTGAATCCTTCACCCCCACTCCCGCCGACGGCGAGGTGGAATCCTTCTCCCTCTGGCCGCTCCTCCGCGTGCTGGAAACCATCTCCACCACCGACGACTTCAAATTCAACGTCAACCTCGTTGTGATCGACCTGCTGATCCGCTTGCACCTGATCACGGGCGCCGCCGCCGTCCAACTGCGCGGCGCCCTGAATCCCGAAAAATAACACGGGTTCCATAAACCCCACGGTTCATGCAAATCTCCACACATGATCCTTCAAGACGCCGCCATTCTGGGTACAATTTCCGCGCTCTGGCTGGCCGCCATGGTCGTACCCGGCCCAGATTTCCTGCTCATCACCCGCCTGTCGATCACGCGCGGAAGATCATCGGCCCTGCGCGCCTCCCTAGGCATCGCAACAGGCGTCGCATCCTGGGGAACCGCAGGCTTTTTCGGTATCCACGCTTTGTTTATTGCCTCGCCCTGGCTCTACCTAGCGCTCAAAATCATCGGCGGCACCTACCTGCTGATCCTGGGTTTGCGCCTGTTCGCCGGAAGCTGGAAGCGGCCGGAGCCGGCAGAACAAGGCCCTGCGCCCAAGCGCAACGGGCGCGCGTTTCGGCTGGGCCTTCTGACAAACCTCTCAAACCCCAAAGCGCCGTTATTCGTCTCAAGCCTCTTCGCCGCGACCATGCCGCCCCACCCGTTGCCAGCGCTGGGCGTGATGGCCATCGGCCTGATGTTCACCATTGCCGTAGCCTGGCTCAGCTTCGTCGCCTGCTTCCTGACCATCCGCCGCTTCGCAGACTGTTTCACCCGTCTGCGACACTGGATAGACCGCGTTTCCGGCGTGGCGTTCATGGCCTTCGGCTCGACCTTGGTGCTGGACCGCTCCTCGTAACCCCAAGCCACCCGGCTCATCGCCCCCCTCGCCCCCAGCACAAGCATACCCCACCACCCTTGACTTCCCCCCCTCTCCAGGCCAAACTCCACCCATCATCTTTCCGCCGTGCTGCGAGGGTTCGCACCACGGCGCGTTTTGCGTTGGAGTAGGGTCAAGCATGTTCGACTCCCTGTCGGGCAAATTTTCTGAGATTTTCGACAAGCTCCGCCGTCGCGGCTCCTTGTCCGAAGCCGACGTGGCCGAAGCCTTGCGCGAAATCCGCCTGGCCCTTCTGGACGCGGACGTGGCCTTGCCTGTCGTCAAGGACTTCATCAACACCGTGCGCGAGAAAGCGGTCGGCGCGGAAGTCCTACGCTCCGTTTCCCCCGGCCAGATGGTCGTCAAGATCGTCAACGACGCACTGATCGAAGCCCTCGGCGGCGGCGCCGTCCCGCTGAACCTCCTCGCCCCCTCGCCGATCCCGATCCTCATGGTCGGCCTGCAAGGCTCGGGCAAAACCACAACCTCGGGCAAAATCGCGCTCCGCCTAAAATCCCGCGAGCGCAAAAAAGTCCTCCTCGCCAGCCTGGACACGCAGCGCCCTGCCGCCCAGCTCCAGTTGGAGCAGCTGGCCCAACGCGCCGAAGTCTCCAGCCTGCCGATCATCGCAGGCCAGACCCCGCTGCAAATCGCCCACCGCGCAATGGATACCGCAAGGCGCGAACTTTACGATGTCGTAATCCTTGATACAGCCGGCCGCCTCTCGATCGACTTCGCCCTGATGGAAGAGGTCAAATCCATCCGCGCCGCCGTCAACCCTGTGGAAACCCTGCTAGTTGTGGACGCTATGACGGGCCAGGACGCCGTCACCACCGCCAAAGCCTTCAACGACGCCCTGGGCATCACGGGTATCGTCATGACCCGGCTGGACGGCGATTCCCGTGGCGGCGCCGCCCTCTCGATGCGCGCGGTCACCGGCGCCCCCATCAAACTCACCGGCTCGGGTGAAAAACTCGACGCGCTAGACAATTTCGACCCCGAGCGCATCGCCGGTCGCATCCTCGGCATGGGCGACATCGTCGGCCTGGTCGAACGCGCCGCCGAAACCATCGACCAGGCCGAAGCCGAAAAACTCGCCAAACGCATGGCGAAGGGCAAGTTCGACCTGGACGACTACGCCTCCCAGCTCAAGCAGATCTCCAAAATGGGCTCCCTCTCAGGCATTCTCGGCATGTTGCCCGGCGTCGGCAAAATCAAGCAGCAGATCGCGGACGCCAATCTCGATACCGCCGTATTTAAGCGTCAGGCCGCGATCATCAGCTCGATGACCAAAGCCGAGCGCGCCAACCCGGACCTCCTCAAAGCCAGCCGCAAAAAACGTATCGCGTCTGGCTCGGGCACCTCGGTCCAGGAAGTCAACAAACTGCTTAAACAGTTCGACGACATGTCCACCATGATGAAACGCATGAACAAAGCCGGCGGACAGGAGGCGATGATGCGCCAGATGCAGGCCGCCATGGGCCAAGCCAAAGGCGGCCGCCGTCCTTTCTAGTTTTTCTAATTTT
>DAOMCN010000192.1:0-4686 GCA_035427885.1 Acidocella sp.
CGAGATTTTCGCCAAACATGGCGAGGCACATTTCCGGGCAGGGGAAAAGCGGGTGATCGAACGCTTGCTAGCCGCCCCCCCGATCGTCCTGGCGCCCGGCGGGGGTGCATTCATGGACCCCGAAACCCGCGCGCTGATTCGCAAACGCGCCATTTCGGTGTGGCTGCGATGCCCGCTACCGCTGCTGCTGCGACGCGTTCAAGGACGCACCCATCGCCCGTTGCTGAACGCCGGTGATCCCGCCGAAATTCTGCAACGACTATCGGAGGAACGCAGCCCGCTCTATGCCCAGGCCGATATCATCGTCGACGGTTCAGAGGATACACCGCACGTGACCATGACCCATGTGAGAGACGCGCTGGCGTCCTATCGCCCACCGAAGCGCGTTACCGTCGCGCTCTCCGCCAGCCAATACGATGTCGTCATCGGCGATCGGCTGATCGGGTGCGCCGGGGCTATTCTCGCCCCTCTGCTCGCGCATCCGCGGGTCGTGATCGTAACCGACCGAAACGTCGCGGAACTCCACCTCCCGGAATTGCAAGCAAGCCTCTCGGAGTCGGGTATCACAAGCTCATCGGTGATCGTAGCGCCAGGCGAGCAGTCTAAGAGCGTTTCCGGCTGGCAGACGGTCGTCGAAGCAATACTGGCGCAAAATATTGACCGCCAAACCACGGTCATCGCGCTAGGCGGCGGGGTGATCGGCGATCTCGCCGGCTTTGCTGCGGCTACGACTCTGCGTGGCCTCCCCTTTGTTCAGATCCCGACGACCCTGCTCGCGCAGGTAGATTCAAGCGTCGGCGGCAAGACGGGGATCAACGCACCTCAGGGAAAAAACTTGATCGGGGCTTTTCACCAACCGATCGCCGTACTCGCGGACACTGGCGTACTCAAAACCCTGCCCGGGCGCGAGATTCGGGCCGGTTATGCGGAGATCGTCAAAGCCGGCCTTATCGCAGACGAGCCCTTCTATACGTGGTGCGAGCAGGAGGTCGAACATATTCTGAGCGGTGCGGAGGCGCCGCTCGTCGAAGCGATCGAACGCGCTATACGGTTTAAGGCTGGAGTGGTCGGCCGCGACGAGCGGGAGACGCAACCGAATGACGGCCGCGCCCTACTCAATCTAGGCCATACATTTGCTCATGCGTTGGAGGCGGAGACCGGCTATGGCGGCGCCTTGCTACATGGCGAAGCTGTTGCCGTCGGGCTGGTGCTGGCCACACATCTATCTGCGGCACTTGGGTTGTGCCCGCAAGAGGACACCAGCCGAGTCGCGGCGCATCTGGCAAAAGCTGGCCTGCCAACCAGCATCGCCAAATTGCCGGCCGAAAACCTGATCAACCACATGTCGCGCGATAAGAAGATGCGGGGCGGCAAGATCCATTTCGTCCTTACCCGCGGCATTGGAAAGGCGTTTACCATGCCAGACGTGCCGGAGCAGGCTGTACTCGATACCTTACTGGCAAACGGGGCGATCTAACTGGACTGGGCGTCTGGAGATAGCACGAGACAGCCGGTCGGCCCGCGGGAGAGGCGATCACAAGCGTTGACGGCAAGATCGTGCGGCAAGCCAAGCACCCGCGCGCGGTAGGCGGTGTGACCGGCATGATGGACCGAAATCACGACGGGTTTTCCGTGCACGAGCATGCGAACCGCCGCCAGCTCAGCGATCCCTAAAGCGGCCCGGGCATGCGAGGACGTGTCATACGAGCCAAGCTGAATTGCCCAGCCGACATGTCCGATTGAACCGGTAGTTGGCGGAGGCGTATCGGCCATAGCCGCGGGGATGATCGAGAAACTAGTATGCGGTGAATGCATCGGGTGGTGCGGCATGTCGACTTGGGCGGTTTGCACCGCCGGCGTATAAATAGCGGATCCATTCGCGCGCCGGTTCGTCGATATGCGCTCCCGAGGCGTCTGCGGCGGCGGGATATCTAGGCTGGCAGCCCGTATCCGCGTAGCTGCGTAGGTCGCGGATTTGTTGGGATTTGGAGCAACCGCAGCAACCGCGACCGGCATGGGTACCGGCGTTGGAGCTCGCTCCGGCGCGGATACACGCAGCCGCGGAGGGCGTGGAAGGTCGGCAATCCGCGGTCGCGGGGCATCCGGGATAAAGCCTGATGGCAAAATCCCCGGAACTCTGGTCGCAGGCTCCGTATTGAGGGCCAACTCGTCCGCGCCGGAGCGGCGATCTGGATAGTAGCCCTGAATGTGGGGCGCAATCATCGCGACGTAGTTTATCGTCTCGTCCGGGAGCCGCTTGTGGTCATGCATATAGGCGGCCAGCCTGCCGGGCCCTGCATCATAGGCCGCGAGAAACCCCGGGGAGCCAAACACCTGATACATTTGGTGAATATATGCCGAGCCCGCCATGATGTTATCGAAGGGGTTGAAAGGGTCTTGCCCGAGCCCGTACTGATCAGCCATCTGTTGATAGGTACCGGGCTCGAGCTGCATCAGCCCCATCGCACCCGCGGAAGACACCGTCAGCTGCCCACCGATATACTCATGCCCCCCGGATTCGACATGCATCACCCAGCGTATCCAGGGTGCCGGAACATCGAACCGTCGGGAAGCAATGCGGATATATGGCCCCCAGGGGTCGCTCGCAGGGCCGGGCGGTACATAATTATGCGCCGCGTGCGCGATGTACCAAGCTGTTGATCGACTATCTGCCATTCTCGGCCCCGTAGACGCGCAGGCCGACAGCATGGCCAGGCCCATTGCACCGATGGTAAAACGGATGAGAGCTGACAGAACACGCCGCTGCACGCGGCCGTCCCGCTGAAGGGAGCTTGCGATCACCTTGTGTAAGCCTCCACCTGCGATGCCGCCATTGCCTTGCGTTTGATACCTCGCACTCAAAATAAACAAGGCGCTCTAACCCACTAAAGCTAAAAGGAACTGATCGCAAGCAAAACCTGGAGTCTTTAAGGATTTGAGGCTTTTGCTTGGCCGGGGCATGTTGGGCACAGAGGATGAGAAGGGAGTTTCTGTTGTGCGGTTGAGAAGCATCGTCTGCCGGGTCGGCGCGGTTTCTTTGCTCGTGAGTTGCGCCGGTCACGCTACTCAGCCCGTGGCGTTGACTTCGCCCTTGAGCGGACAATACGAGACCGGTCACGTGGTGGCGGTCCGATCGATCAATGTAGAAGCAAGTGCCGATGCCGTCCAAAACATCCTTACGGTGTTGCACACCCCCGGCGGGCCGATACCGGATGGCCAAGCTGAGGTGATCATCCGCAAAGAGGACGGAAGCATCACATCGATCGTGGAGCCCTCCAGCCCAATCGTAAAGGGCGAGAGGATCGCCATCCTCGAGGCTGCCACGACCGTATTGCGGCCGGAGTGATGCCCCCGGCCCCGGCGGGCCGGCCGGTACTGTTATCCTCAAGGTTGATGGGCAGAGCCCGTTCGGCTATCCGCTCCTGCATGAATATGATCGTGCCTGACCGCGAAAAGGCCGAAATCCCCCACCAAGCCGAATTACGTCAGGTGGTGATCTCTGCCAGCCGCGATGTCCTGAGCCGGATGCGGATGGCGGCTGCCGATCTCCGCGAAACGCTTCGGCTTTGGCCCTTGGTCTGGACGTTGAGTGTCATGGACATCCGGCTGCGTTATCGCGGATCGCTCCTTGGGCCGTTTTGGTTGACGCTCTCAACCGGCGTGATGATCGCTGCGATCGGCTTCGTCTATTCCAGGCTGTTCCATCAAAACATTTCAGAATATCTTCCATTTTTGACCATCTCGCTGGTACTGTGGAATTTCGTAAGCACGACGACTGCGGAGGGTTGCCTCAGCTTTACGCAGGCTGAAGGCACAATCCGGGCGATGCGAATGCCGCTCTCCTTGCATGCGGCCCGGGTCGTGGTGCGGAATCTTTTGGTCGTCGCGCACAACATCGTCGTGATCATCATTGTATTTGCGCTGTTTCGAACGACCCCTAGCCTGGCCGCTTTCAGCATCATCCCGGCCTGCCTGCTCTGGGCGATCGACGCGTTAGCGCTTACGCTCATATTAGGTGCTGTCGGTGCCCGCTTCCGGGACATACCCCCGATTGTGGGAAGCATTATGCAGATCGCCTTTTACGTGACGCCCATCATCTGGAGCCCTACCATGCTTGCGCATCGCGGTCTAAGCGTCGTCCTCGTGGAATGGAACCCATTCTATGCGCTGATCGAGGTCGTTCGCGGCCCGCTTCTGGGTCAAGCCCTCGAGCCAGTGGTTTGGGAGATTGCGCTTGGCTTCTCCGCGGTATTGGCGTTGCTCGCAGTGGCCATCTTCACCCGCGCCCGCCCGCGCATCGCCTACTGGCTCTAGCTCTTGACCGCACTTCGCCTCGACGGCGTATCCGTGTCTTTCCCGCTCTACCATGGGGAAAGCCGTAGCCTAAAAAAGACCGTGTTTGCCGCCGCTTCCGGGCGGCTCGGGGAGGATCGTGGCCGCCGGCTGGTCGTGCAAGCGCTCCGCGGTGCCAGCTTTTTCCTTCAGAGCGGCGATCGTTTGGGTCTGATCGGGTCAAACGGCGCTGGCAAAACCACGCTGCTGCGGACGATGGCTGGCATCTATGAGCCGGTCACGGGTTCGATCACGCTGGAAGGACGCGTGACCGCGCTGCTGGACCCCGGACAGGGCATGAATTTCGATCTGACTGGGCGCGAAAACATCCGCCTCCGCGCCCTCTTCAACGGT
>DAOMCN010000193.1:0-4666 GCA_035427885.1 Acidocella sp.
TACCGCAAGGCGGCGGTATATTTGATCATCTCGTCATACTGGCGTTCGATGAGCGCCCAATCGATTACCCGCGTCAGGATCGGTTCCAGGTTGCCGAGCAAGCCGCGCATCTCCGCTTCCGGCAGGTAGAGCTTCTGCCGCGCGATCCCCTTCAGTCGTGGCGAGAGTTCGAAGCCGAGCAGGTGGCAGAAGGCGAATGCGACCTCGCTCTGACCATGACTATCGACGTAGTGGCGCTGGATGTCCATGTCGGTACAGTGGCGCAGCACGCCCTCGATCATAGCGCTGACCTCAGATGAGGAGCAGCGCTTAAGTTGTGAATAGACACATGTCGCCTGGCGCTCCATGTGCCAGTAGATCATGACCCCGCGCCCCTGATAGCGGACATGCCATTCAGCCATCAGGTTCTGGTCCCAAGCCCCGATCTTGGTCGAATCAGATGCGCAGGCGGAGCCCGCCTCACCCCAGATGCGCTCGTCGCGCATCGCCAGGATCGCATTGGTCACCAGCGCCGTCGCGCTGCGGAGGGCATCCTTGTGGATGAAACGGCGCCGGACATGCAGCAGTTCCGCATAGCTCGCATCATCGGTGCCCGCGCTGACCCGCTTAAGACCGGCATTGGTGCCCAGACCGTACAGGCATAGCACCAGGCGCTGACGCAGCGTGTCGGCGTCCAGAACGACGCGATCCCCCGAGGTACTAAATTCGTCGAGAAAGCCCGTTTGCCGGGCAGTCTCCATCAATACGTCGATCAGGTCCGTCATTGGCCAGCGCCGCTCGAGTTCTGCCTTGATCGCCTCCAAGTTCGGAGCCGCGGCGAGGGGTTCGAAGGGCGTGATCGAGATACGCTTCTTGCCGCGTCCCAGAATTCTGACCTTGGGATTGCGGGGGATCTTTGTGTTCAGCGTCCGCAAAGCCTCGGACATTTGGGCGCGAAGGCCGGCGACGACGGCACTGGCGTCCTGGCCGCGGCCGAGCTCTCGATAATAGTCGGCGCGCCGAGCCTCGAAATCCTGCGGCAGATCGTCATCGGGGTTGCGGTAACGATCCGCGCCCACCATCCAGATTTCTTTGCAACGCAGGCGCTCGCGAAGCGCCGTCAACACGCAGATCTCGTAATTGACCCGGTTGACCCGCAAGCCACCTGCCGGGTCTTTCTCCAGGATCAGGTCACGCCATTTGGCCGGGACCACGCCGTCGAGCGGCACGCCATCTTCAGGGCGAATGATCCGGCGGTTGTCATCGCCGGTGCGGCGCAGCCAATCGATCGCGTCGAGCACCGGGCGGTGCACCGCATTGTTAGACCGGAATTCCAGCACCCCCAGCACGGCGGGCAGCATCCGGCGATAATGGCGCAGGTACGAGGCACGGAGCACCCCGTGGATCCGTCTCTCGAAACCGCCTGACGCTTTATGTTCGCGCACGATCGCCGCCAACACGTTCGCGCCGCCAGCTGCCGGAAACACAACGTCGCGCACCATGCCTTCAGGCTGTAGGCAGGCGGCCTCGGCGATCTTGACCAACAACCCTTCTTTGCCATGGACCCGCTCGATCTCGCCAGCGAGAGTCTTGATCACACGGTTTTTGGCTTGTCTGCCAACCTTATGAACGACCTCGACGAGCAGATCGACCAGCCCATCAGTGAGCTCGCGTTCGCGGTGGACCAGGAAGAGCGCGCATAAGGCGTGGCGGCGACCATCAGGATGCTGCCGCATTCGCCAGGCCGTCTCGTTCGCGACGCGGCGCCGGAGCACACGTCTGACCGGATCACCTCCATCCGGCATGGCCGAGGATGGCAGAGACAGTCCCTTCACGAAGGAAAGCCGCCGCGCCATGAGTAGAATATTGTCGAGATTGGGCAGGCCCGGGTCAGCCTTCAAGCTGGAAAAGCCGGTCACGCTATCATCATCGGCCAGTGCTGCGTCGAGCTGGCGTCGATGCTCCGCTGAAAGCGAGGCGGTGATCGCCCCCAGCAAATGGTCCTCGAAGGTGCGCCGGGCAGTGGCGATCAAGGAAACGAGCGTCTCTCCGACAGGAGCGACAACCCGCAGATTGACGAACCAGAGCAGCAGCCGCTCCTCCATATCGGCAATCGATAGCCCAAGCGGGCAGAGTTCGGCTCTGGCCCAGGCAGTAGCATCACGCAGATCCTGCCTTGCAGCGCGACGAAAACCAAGATGATCCAGGATCTCGGCACGATGACGACGGCCCGACCGACCGAGCCAGTCATAATCAGCCAGATCCGCAACCTTGGTCTCAGTCTGCTCGGCCAGATAGGCAATCGCGTCACCCGAAAGCGCTTCCGCATGCAGGACAAAGCGACCAATGCGCCGATACATCATGAGCTGGACCGCAAATCCCAGCCGCACGGACGGCAGCTTGGCCGCCAACATCGTTCCATCCTCAAAGCTGAGGCTCCATGATGCCGCCAGATCTGTCTCGCCACTACCAACCACAGCTCATTCTCCCAACGAGCAGAACCTCCCACTATTCAACGCAACAATCAATTGCGGAGGCCGTGTTCATCAGACGTTCCAAATTGTGGCCATTCCGGCGCCGACCGGCTAACTGGGCCAAGTAGCGCGGGATATGTTCGAGAACGATCTTCCGTCAGCCGTCCGTTTGCCGAGCCGGGCGCTAGGTGACACCCGCTATGTCAAGGCGGCATTTGGCGAGGTGCAACGCAGTATCGGGGCATTGGCCCCTGAACAACAGAAGGCCCTCACCCTTAATCTGCGTCGCGTCATAAGCCTCGGGCTGGGGGGATAGGCCCTCTTCGCGCCGGACAAAGTGATTGACGCACCGAGGCAATATCGGGCATTAAATCCCCGCCCGAACTTACACAGACTGCCCACCCTATCGCTGTTCTGCCCCCACCCGCCAGCCGATGGTTGCGCGGGTTGTTGTGTTGCGTTTTTACCCGTGAGGAGCTGAGCCATGCGTGACGATATGGCCAAAATCATCGTTGAGCGTCCGCGTATTCCAGATCGTTATGGGAGCAAGGGCCGGGGGCGGCCGCTGGATGATTTGCCCCAGCACGAGGGGATGCGGCGGCCGCATTTACTGGCGGGGGGCGGCAAGCATCTGAACGAAAATTTACAGCCGCTGCGGCGCTATCTTGAGCGTCAGGTGGGGCGCCCCTGGAGCAAGGTTTACGCCGAAATCGCCAAAAATTTGCGGGCCGATAACACCGTGCAGCAGCATGTGCGGGACCACCTCAAGGACTTCGTGGCGGTGACTCCGCGCCGGGTTTTTGGGAGCTGGCGCAATCGCTCTGGCAGCGGTCTTTGGTACCAGCCGCTCTATGTCGATCCAGTGACTGGCCTGCTGTGCCGCACCGACCGGCTGCCCGAGGAAAAGGCCCGCCGCCGGGCGAAGCAACGCCAGCCCCCGGCAGCCCCGGCGCGGATCGAGCTGGCGCCAGACCGGGAGCTGCGCCGGATTAATGGGCTTTGGTACGAGGTGCGTCTGGCCCCCATGCCGGAGCCGGTGTTTCTGGCGGGGGTGGAAATGCAGACACGGCCGTTGCGGCCCTATGACCGGAAAAGCCCGATGGTAACGGAGGAGGTGCTGGTGCGCCGCCTCGCCACGCCGGCGGTGTGGGACGTGGCGGCAGGGGCGCTGATCGAGGTTGGCCCTGCCACCGACGATCCGGCGAGTTGGCGGCAATACCGGATGGCGCACCCGGATCGCCGCTACGCAATGGCCAAACGCGTGCTGAACCATCTGGAATTGCGCCGGCATGGGGTACAGAATTCCGCGCCCAAGGACTAAAACCCAATCTCTGGCGTCTCAGTGGAAGGAGCGGGATATGAGCAAAGAAGTTTTTGGTCGCTACGACATGCGGACGACCTCAAAACGGAAGAGGATATTGCCGCCTTCCTTGAAGCCGCCGCAGAGGAAGGGGGAAATGACCCCGCCTTTATGGCGCGGGGGCTTGATGTTGTAGCCCGCGCCCGCAAGCGGCTCGGGCGGCCAGAGGATTGGAACGGCCTGTTCGACGCCATCAAGGCTGGTGGTGTCCCGTCCGATTTTCTCAGTCCCGGCGAGCGTCGCGGATGATCGGAACTTTGCTGGACTTTACTGCCTGAACATGTTACATGTAACATAAAGGAGATAGATCATGACCCCCGTTGCAGAGCGCGTTCAAAAGCGCCGCGACGCCTTGAGAAAGGCTGGCTTGCGGCCCATTCAAATCTGGGTGCCAGACACCCGCGCCAAGGGATTTGATGAGGAATGCCATCGCCAAGCGCGCATGGTCGCTCAAGCTGACCGTCAGGACGTAGGACTTACCACCTTTCTTGATGCCGCCGTTACTGATCTGGATGGC
The DNA here is from genome assembly GCA_035427885.1 of Acidocella sp. Taxonomy (GTDB): domain Bacteria; phylum Pseudomonadota; class Alphaproteobacteria; order Acetobacterales; family Acetobacteraceae; genus Acidocella. The sequence goes on from DAOMCN010000193.1 coordinate 4,331, forward strand.
TGGGAGTGAAACGCGGAGACCTTGTAACCGTTGCTCTGCAAGGCGATTTCGGCAAACCGCGCCCGGCTCTGGTTATTCAGGCCGACCGCTTCGAGGAAGCCGCTACAGTGACAATCTTGCCTGTCACAAGCACCCTCATAGATGCCCCCTTGTTGCGGTTGACGGTGGAGCCTTCCGAGGTCAATGGCTTGTGGAAGCGGTCTCAAATCATGATCGACAAGGCCAGCACCGTCCAAAGAGATAAGATCGGCCCGGCATTCGGGCATCTGGATGACGAAACCATGGTGTCTGTAACCCGTAGCTTGGCCGTCTTCTTGGGCATTGCGTAACCTGGCC
>DAOMCN010000194.1:0-4664 GCA_035427885.1 Acidocella sp.
AGCTAAAACGATATTGCAAAGCTATAAATCATTATTTGACGGTTATCTGTTGGAATCCTACTAATATGAGCAAGCCTGCCGGATGCGAGGGTTGTTATAAAAAAGCTAGGAAATTCCATGATAAATTATAATAATGTGGATGATATTTTTAACGGATGTCGCGCGTGAGTGCGCCCGAGAAAAAGCCATACCGGAGTCAAGCCTGGTTTGGTAAAAAGGATCGCGATGGGTTTATGCATCGGAGTTGGATCAAGAATCAGGGGTATCCCGATGATCTGTTCGATGGCCGCCCGATTATTGGCATTTGCAACACCTGGTCGGAGTTGACGCCGTGCAACGGACACTTCCGCGAGTTAGCAGAGTTTGTAAAGCGCGGCGTGTATGAGGCTGGTGGGTTTCCGTTGGAGTTCCCAGTGATGTCGCTGGGCGAAACGCAGATGCGGCCTACGGCGATGCTGTTTCGCAATCTTGCTAGCATGGATGTGGAGGAAAGCATTCGCGCCAACCCGATTGACGGGGTGGTGTTGCTGATGGGGTGTGATAAGACAACGCCGTCCTTGCTGATGGGGGCTGCAAGTGTTGGTTTGCCCACCATCGGCGTATCCGGCGGGGCGATGTTGAATGGCAAGTACCGAGGGCAGGATGTTGGGTCTGGGACGGGCGTCTGGCTGATGTCCGAAGCCGTGCGGGCGGGCAAGATGACGATGGACGAGTTTGTTGCGTCGGAATCTTCCATGCATCGCTCCTCGGGTGTTTGCATGACGATGGGCACGGCCTCCACAATGGCGAGCATGGTCGAGGCGCTGGGCATGTCTCTGCCTGAGAATGCGGCGATACCTGCGGTGGACGCGCGGCGCAAGCGCTTGGCGCAGCTTACAGGCCGAAGGGCCGTCGAGATGGTCAAGGAGGATATGACGATCAACAAGGTGCTGACGCGCGAGGCATTTGAGAATGCAATTCGCGTCAATGCGGCGATTGGCGGCTCCACCAATGCGGTGATCCATCTCATCGCGCTGGCCGGGCGCATGGGGATAGAATTGAAGCTTGAGGACTGGGACCGGCTAGGGCACGACCTGCCTTGCTTGCTGAATTTGCAGCCGTCAGGAAAATATCTGATGGAGGATTTCTACTATGCAGGGGGATTGCCCGCGGTGATCCGGGAAATCTCCCATGTGCTGAACGATAACGCCCTGACGGTGAATGGCAAATCGATTGTTGAGAATTCACACATGGCTGAGTGCTTCAACCGCGATGTGATTTACGCCTTCAGTGAGCCGTTCAAGGAAACTGCGGGTATTGCGGTGGTACGCGGAAACCTGGCGCCCAACGGCGCGATCATCAAGCCTTCAGCAGCAACGCCGGCCTTGATGCAGCATCGTGGCCGGGCTGTCGTGTTCGAGAACATTGAAGATTTCCATGCAAAAATCGACGACGAGGCGCTGGATATCGATGAAACTTGTATTATGGTGCTGAAGAATTGTGGGCCGAAGGGCTATCCCGGCATGGCGGAGGTGGGCAACATGCCCTTGCCGCCGAAGGTTTTGCGCAAAGGCATTACGGATATGGTGCGTATTTCGGACGCTCGTATGAGTGGCACGGCCTATGGCACGATTGTGCTGCATGTCTCGCCGGAGGCTGCCGCGGGCGGTACTTTGGCGCTAGTGCAAAATGGTGACATGATCGAGTTGGATGTGGTCGGTCGCCGGTTACATCTGGATGTGAGCGACGAGGTTCTGGCAGAGCGCCGCGCCGCCTGGAGCGCGCCGGATACGCCAAAGCGGGGTTGGTATAAGCTCTATGTCGATCATGTCCTCCAGGCCGACCAAGGGGCGGATCTCGACTTTCTGGTTGGCGCCAGCGGCTCGGTGATCACGCGGGAATCTCATTAAGGAGCGTTTGTATGTCTGCAAGATATCCTAGTCTTGAAAATCGAGTTGTGTTTATCACCGGCGGGGGAAGTGGCATTGGCGCAGCGCTTACTCGGGCTTTCGCAGAGCAGGGGGCGAAGGTTGCCTTTGTCGATATCGCCATCGAGGAATCCGAGGCCTTAGCTGCGCGTGTGGCGCAGGAGACTGGAAACGCGCCGCGTTTCATCCCCTGTGACATTCGCGATATCGAGGCGCTGCGTACGGCGATTGCGCAGGTTGCAGCGCAGTCTGGCGCTATCGATGTGCTGGTGAATAATGCGGCCAACGACCAGCGGCATGATATGGCGACCGTTACGCCCGAATATTGGGACAACCAGATGAGTGTCAACCTGCGTCCGATGTTTTTTGCGGTGCAGGCGGTGGCGCCGGGAATGAGGGCGCGCAAGTCTGGCTCGATCATCAATTTCGGTTCGGTGAGCTGGATGATGGCGCAAGGGGGAATGCCCTCATACACGGCGGCTAAGGCGGCTGTGCATGGGCTTACGCGCGGTTTGGCGCGGGATCTTGGCGATGACAATATTCGGGTGAACACCCTGATTCCAGGCTGGGTCATGACAGAGCGGCAGCTCAAACTCTGGCTCACGCCGGAGGCTGACGCGGAGCGGGAGAAGCGCCAATGCCTGAAGCTGCGTCTGCAACCTGAGCATCTTGCATCGATGGCTCTATTCCTGGCCGCAGATGATAGTGCTGCGTGCAGCGCGCAGGAATTCATCGTCGATGCAGGCACGGTCTAACATGAGTGTGCGTCTCCTCGACCCTGCTGCTGCGGTGCTGGGCGAGGGGCCGCTCTGGGTTGCCGAGGAGTCGGCGCTCTATTGGGTCGATATCAAAGGGCGGCGGCTGAATCGCTTCCGGACGTCTGACGGGCAGGTGTTACGGTGGAGTATGCCAGCACCTTTGGCTTGGATTGTCAGCCGTACGAATGCGCCAGGCTTTGTCGCGGGGTTGGGCAGGGAGATTGGGTTGCTGAAGGTTGGAGATGGCGTAAATTTTGCACCGAAATGCGAAATTGAGCCGGAGCAGCCTGGCAACCGTTTGAACGACGCCAAGGCGGACCAGGATGGGAATATCCGTTTCGGGACGATGGATAACAGCGAATCCACAGCAAGCGGTGCGTTTTATACGTTGTGTTCGGATTTTTCGCTGTTTTGTGAGGACCGGGGTTATGTTATCGCCAACGGCCCTGCGATGAGCCCGCAGGGCAATGTTATCTACCATACGGACAGCGCGGCGCGGACGATTTACCGGTTTTATCGTCAGTACGATGGACATCTGGGCGGGCGTGAGGTGTTCGTACGGTTTGATGAAGCTGACGGTTATCCAGACGGAATGACAACCGATGCGCAAGGCGGGCTGTGGGTAGCGCACTGGGGCGGCGGGCGTGTGACGCGCTTCCTCCCAGATGGTACGCGCGAGCGCAGTATCGCCCTCCCTGTCTCGCAAGTCACCAGCTGTGCCTTTGGTGGGGCGGGACTCGACCGACTGTTTGTTACCAGTGCTGCGATCGGGCTTGTGGACGAGCCGCTGGCAGGCGCGTTGTTTGAAGTGGAGCCTGGCGTCGCAGGATTGTTGCCGCATCGCTTCACAGGTTAAGGGGGCTGCGAACATAGATCATAGCGGAAACATTATCGAAAATTCTAAAATGAATATTTGACATATATTGTTCTGCTTCTTACCCAGTCATGTATAAAACTGCTTTGATAGCGCTTAAAAAAGAGGAATCAAAAAAATCTTTTTTGAACGAATGGCATTTTTATTCCGAGTACTTTCGCCTGTCGAGATCTTCGAAAAGAACAACATGCTGATTCCGCCTAAGTAAAGGTGTTTTCAGAGATTTTTAAAAACAAACCATGAGGGAACCATACCAATGACAGACAACAATTCCACCCCGGATAAAATCACGTTGCGCCGGCGGATGATCATGCAGGGCGCTCCGGCCTTGCTGGCGGCAGCCGGAGTGGCGGCCATGGCGAAACCGGCGCAAGCGGAAGGTGCCAGCTGTGGGCCGCTGCCAAGCCACAAACGTTGGAAGCTGGTGTTTGTCAACCATGTGACGACAAATCCCTTCTTCGTTGCCACGCAGTACGGTATTCAAGACGCGTGCGCGTATTTCGGTTGCGATTATCAGTGGACGGGGTCGGAGACCGCCGTGGTCGGCGAAATGGTAAACGCGATGGATGCCGCCATTGCCAGCAAGGCAGACGCGATCGCAGTGGCTATCGTTGACCCGACCGCCTTTAATGGTCCCACGGACGCGGCGCTGAAAGCTGGGGTTCCAGTGTTCTCGTACAATGCCGATGCGCCAGCCTCCAGCGATAACAAGCGCCTGGCTTATATAGGGCAAGATTTGTTCAACTCTGGTTTTCAGATGGGCAAGCGTATTGTCGATCTCGTTGGTTCCGGTCATGTCGGCCTGTTTATCGCCACGCCGGGGCAGTTGAATATTCAACCGCGTATCGATGGCGCGATCGCCGCGATCAAGGCTTCCGGTAAGCCGATCACCTATGATGCGATTGCCAGTGGCGCCACGCTGGACGACGAATTGCCCAAGGTGAAGGCATATTACCTGGGCAATCCTTCGGTGAAGGGCATGTTTGCTGTGGATGCTGGGTCGACCCAATGCGTCGGTCAGGTGATTAAGGAATTCGGTCTGCGGGCGAAGGGCATCACGGGTGGCGGATTCGATCTCGTTGGTTCCGGTCATGTCGGCCTGTTTATCGCCACGCCGGGGCAGTT
>DAOMCN010000195.1:0-4634 GCA_035427885.1 Acidocella sp.
CCATGGTGACGGCGCGGTTGCGGATGGCGCCGGTTGGGTATTGGGACTTACAGGATCTGGTGGCGTTAAAGGGAGACCCTTTGGCGTTTGCGCAGATGTTGGGGGGGGTGAAGGGGCCGGTTCAGGTTGCGGAGGAGCTGGCGCGGGACATTCAGGATTGGGGCGCGCATGGCTACGGCATGTGGAGCGTGCGGGCGTTGCGCGGCCGGTTTCTGGGAGTCGCGGGGTTACAGTCGCGGCCGGATGGCCGCGGCGTTGCGTTGCGCTTTGCTTATCGTCCGGATGCGCGCGGTTTTGGCCTGGCGAGTGAGGCTGCGGGTCGCGCGCTGCATTTCGCGCATCATGTGGCGCGGTTGCCGCGTGTGGTCGCGGTGGCGGCGGAGTATAATATCGCATCCAGAACGGTTTTGGGGTCGATCGGCATGACGGAAGCTGAACGTTTCGAATCCGGAGGGGTTTTCCGCGTTGTTTATCAATCTGTTCGGACCCCATCTCCTGAATGAATTCTCATTCATGGTTTAGATTTTGGCTTGCCAGCCTCACGCCTTGGCGCGTTATGTAACGTTGTGACACGTGATGAGCATCAGGCCATTATTGGGTTTATCGACCAAGCCGTCAGAGGCGATGAATCGCCGATGGACGTTGAGGCGGATGCCATTATTCGCGCGCTCTTCAAACGCAATCCGGACGCGGCCTATCGCGTGACGATGCTCGCCATGTCGATGGCTGAAACGTTGTCGGAAATGCGGACGCAGTTGAGCGGGGAGCCGCACGAGCCTGGAACGTTGCCATCACGCGGCCGCGGCTGGTTATCAGGCTTGTTCGAACGGCGCGACACGGTCGCGCGCCGGAACGAGCCCGCGATGTATAGAACAGATTATTAAGCGATCGATTATTAATCGATTATTAATCGTCAGTCCGCGTGGTAGCGGGCACGGGTGACGATGTCCTCGGCGATCGCGTCCCGCACCATCGCTTCTCCGGCGGCCGACGCCAACACCCGGACCTGCTTGAAAAACGGCGCGGCGCCCGTGGCGCGCTCGCGGAACAGCTTGCCCAGCGCATCCGCGGCGGGGCCGCGCAGCGTGCAGCAGGCGCAGCCGAGGGCATGGCCGGGCAGGCCGCGCGAAAACCGCAGCGCGTAGCCCTGCGCCGGCATATTCTGGCCGTCTTCCACCAGCACGGCTTCATCCGGCCTCGCCTGGCCGCCGAATACCACCGGAATACGCATGTCAGTGCCGGATTGCATCAACTGGACATAAGCTTGTCACGTTGTATCTAACAGGGATGACCCGACCGCATTTGCTCGAAGCCTTGTCCCGCCATGTTCTGCTCTGCGACGGCGGCATGGGGTCGCGCGTGCAGGCGCTGACGCTCGATGTCGAGAAGGACTACTGGGATAAGGAGAACTGCACCGAGGTGCTGAACCTGTCCCGGCCGGACCTCGTGCGCGAGATCCATCGCGGGTATTATCTGGCCGGCTCGGACTGCGTGCAGACCAACAGCTTCGGCGGCTCGCCGATCACGCTGGGCGAGTTCCAGCTCGAGGATCGCGCCTTCGAGATCAACAAGATCGCCGGCGAGCTGGCGCGCGAGGCGGCGGAAAGCTTTGCCGACGGCCGCACCCGCTACGTCATCGGCTCGATCGGCCCCGGTACCAAGCTGCCGAGCCTCGGCAATGTCGCCTACGACCCGCTGGAGGAGGCGTTGTTCCTGCAGTCGCAGGGGCTGATCGCGGGCGGGGTCGATGCGATTTTGATCGAAACCTGCCAGGACACGCTGCAGATCAAGGCGGCGGTGAATGGCGCCAAGCGCGCCCGCGCCGAGGCGGGCAGCGATGTGCCGATCTTCGTGCAGGTCACGGTCGAGACCACCGGCACGCTGCTGGTCGGCCCGGATATCGCCGCGGCGGCGACCGTGGTGCACGCGCTGGACGTGCCGCTGATGGGGCTGAACTGCGCCACCGGCCCGCAGGAGATGGCCGAGCATATTCGCTATCTGGCGCAAAACTGGCCGGGGATGATCTCGGTGCAGCCGAATGCCGGCCTGCCCGAGCTGGTCGACGGCAATACCCATTATCCGCTGGGTGCGGCGGAGATGGCGAGCTGGGTCGAGCGCTTCGTCGCCGAGGATGGGGTCAATTTGATCGGCGGCTGCTGCGGCACCTCGACCCCGCATATTGAGGCGCTGGATGCGATGCTGAAGCGCCTGGGCAATCCGCGCCCAACGCCTGTGCTGCGCAAGCCGGTCTGGATCCCCTCGGTTGCCAGCCTGTATGGTGCCACACCGCTGCGCCAGGAGAACAGCTACTTCTCGATCGGCGAGCGCTGCAATGCCAACGGCTCGAAGAAATGGCGCGAACTGCAGGAGGCCGGCGACTGGGATGGCTGCGTCGCGGTCGGCCGCGAGCAGGTGGCCGAGGCCTCCAATGCGCTCGATATCTGCACCGCCTTCGTCGGCCGTGACGAGATTGCGGAGATGAACGAGGTGATCACGCGGTTTACCTCCTCAGTCAACGCGCCCCTGGTGATCGACTCCACCGAGACGCCGGTGATCGAGGCGGCGCTCAAGCTGCATGGCGGCAAGCCGATCATCAACTCGATCAATTTCGAGGATGGCGAGGGCCACGCCACCGACCGGCTGAAGCTTGCAAAAAAATTCGGTGCCGCGGTGATCGCGTTGACGATCGACGAGGTCGGCATGGCGAAGGAGCCGGCGCAGAAGCTCGCAATCGCCGAACGGCTGGTGGATTTCGCCTGCAACAAATTCGGCCTGCCGCAGTCGGATCTGCTGATCGATCCGCTGACCTTCACGATCGCGACCGGCAATGAGGACGACCGCAAGCTCGGGCTCTGGACGCTGGAAGGCATCAAGCTGATCCGCGACCGGTTTCCCGACATCCAGATCATCCTTGGCTTGTCCAATATCTCCTTCGGCCTCAACCCGGCGGCGCGCGCGGTGCTGAATTCCGTGTTCCTCGACCATGCGGTGCGTGCCGGCATGAGCGGTGCCATCGTGCATGTCTCGAAAATCCGGCCGCTGCATTTGATCGACCCGGCCGAGGTGAAGGTCTGCGAGGATCTGATTTTCGATCGTCGCGAAGAAGACTACGACCCGCTGCAAAAATTATTGGAAATCTTCGCCGACCGTAAGGCGGCAGACGCCACCAAGAAGCAGCGCGCCGAGACGGTCGAGGGGCGGTTGAAGGACCGCATCGTCGATGGCGACCGCAAGGGGCTGACCGATGAGCTCGATGAGGCGCTGAAAACCAATGCCCCGCTCGAAATCATCAACAACATCCTGCTGGACGGCATGAAGGTCGTCGGCGAGCTGTTCGGCGCCGGCAAGATGCAGCTGCCTTTCGTGCTGCAATCCGCCGAGACGATGAAGGCCGCGGTCGCCTATCTCGAACCGATGATGGAACGTGTCGAAGGCGAGGAGCGCGGCATCATCGTGCTCGCGACCGTCAAGGGTGACGTGCACGATATCGGCAAGAACCTGGTCGATATCATCCTCACCAATAACGGCTACAAGGTCGTCAATCTCGGCATCAAGGTGCCGCTCGCCGATATGGTGGAGGCGGCCAAGACGCATCGCGCGCATGCCATCGGCATGTCCGGGCTGTTGGTCAAAAGCACCGTGGTGATGCGGGAGAATCTTGAGGAGATGTCGCGCCAGGGGCTCGATATTCCGGTCATGCTGGGCGGTGCCGCGTTGACCCGCAACTATGTCGAGGATGATTGCGTGGGCGCCTATGCCTCCGGCCGCGTCGCCTATGCGCGCGACGCGTTCGACGGGCTGCACCTGATGGACAAGGTCACCGGGAACGCCTTCGACGACTACCTCGCCGTGATCCAGAGCAAGCGGAAGGGCAAGTCCCGCAACACCAAGCGCAAACTCGGCGAAGCGGGAGCAGATTCCTTCGCGCCGGTGGATGTGAAGGCGGTGCAGGCGCGCCGCCGGCGGATCACGCAAGACCAGCCGGTGATTACCCCGCCCTTCTGGGGCAGCCGGATCATCGAGGCGCCGTCGAAAGCGATCGTGCCCTTCATCAACGAGCGCTCGCTGTTCCAGTTCCAATGGGGCTTCCGCAAGCAGGGCAAGTCGCTGGAAGACTTCCTCGGCTGGGCGCGCCAGGAGCTTCGGCCGGTGATGAAGCGTATGCTCGATCTGTGCGAAGCCGAGAAGATCCTGAAACCCCAGGCGATCTACGGCTATTGGAAGGCAGCGGGGCAGGGCAATGATCTCATCCTGTTCGAGCAGGACGGCGAGACCGAGGTCGCGCGCTTCGCCCTGCCGCGCCAGCCCAAGGCGGACGGCGAATGCGTCGCGGATTTCTTCCGCGACGTGGAGGATGGCGAGCGCGACGTGATCGGCCTGCAGATCGTCACCATCGGGCAGCGCGCCTCGGAATTCGCGCGCCACTGGTTCGAGGATAACCGGTATCAGGACTATCTCTATTTGCACGGCGTGTCGGTCGAAATGGCCGAAGCGCTGGCGGAATACACCCATAAACGCATCCGCGCCGAGCTCGGCTTTGCCGGGGAGGATGACCGCGACATGGAAAAGATGCTGGCGCAGTCCTATCGCGGTTCGCGTTATTCCTTCGGCTACCCGGCTTGCCCGAAGGTCGA
>DAOMCN010000196.1:0-4599 GCA_035427885.1 Acidocella sp.
CACACTGCTAAACGCGCTGGTCGGCGAGGAGGTGGCGATTGTCTCCGAGATACCGGGGACGACGCGCGATGCGGTGGGTAGCCGGGTCGATCTTGGCGGGGTGCCGGTGCATCTGACCGATACGGCGGGGCTGCGCGTGACGGAGGATGTTTTGGAGGCCGAGGGGATGCGCCGGGCGCGGGCGCGGGCGGCGCGGGCGGATCTGATTATTGCCGTGGCGCCGCTCGGACAGGCGTTTGCGCCGGTGCCGGGCGGCGTGGACGTGTTGCGCGTGGTCACCAAGGGGGATCTTGGGCGAGCGGCGGGCGGTGGGCTTGTGGTTTCAGCTGCGACCGGGCTGGGGATGGAAGCTTTGCGCGCGGCGCTGGGCGAGGCGGCGGCGCGGCTGACCGATACGCAAGGGGCGGCGGTGTTGACGCGGCCCCGGCAGATTGCCTGTGTGCGCGATACGGCGATGGCGCTGGAGCGGGCGATGGCGGAGGGCGAGCCGGAGCTGCGCGGGGAGGAGTTGCGCACGGCGGCGCATGCGCTAGGGCGGCTGACCGGGGCAATCGGCGTCGAGGAAATTCTTGATGCTGTATTCTCCGGCTTCTGCATCGGGAAATAAAATCCCCCGCAGGTCGAGGGCAGCGCCCATGTCAGAGTTCCAGGGGGCGAGGCCCCATGGCTTCTTCCGCCAACAACTCTTTCTTGGATAGCTTCCCGATCATTGTCTTGGGCAAGGTTTCGCGGATTTCGATCATTTTGGGTAGTTCGATCTTGCTTAGCCGCTCGGCGAGAAAGTGCAGAATGTCGACCGGCGTGGCGCTGCATCCCGGCCGCAAGGTGACGAAGAGTTTTGGGACCTGGCCATGATAGGTGTCGGGGATGCCGATGGCGATGGCCTCATAGATGGCGGGGTGCTGGTAGGCGGCTTCTTCGATCATGCGGGGATAGACGTTGTAACCTCCGCAGAGGATCAGGTCCTTGATCCGGTCCACGATGAAGAGGTAGCCGTCCGCGTCGAGATAGCCGATATCGCCGGTACGAAATGCGCCCTCGATGAAGGCGTTCGCGGTCTCGGTGGGTTGTTCGTAATAGCCGCGCATAACCTGCGGGCCGCGCACGCAGATTTCGCCGCGTTCGCCTTGAGGGAGGAGGCGCGTTGGGTTTTCCGGGTCGCGAATTTCCAGCGTGGTGCCGGGGAGCGCCTGGCCGACGCTGCCGTGCCGCATCTCGCCTGCGGTGTTGAAAGTGACCACGGGGGAGGTCTCCGAGAGGCCGTAGCCTTCGAGGATATGGCAGTGGGAAAGACGCTCGAAACGCTCGAGGGCTTCCGCCGAGATCGGGGCGCCGCCGGAGATACAGAACTTGAGGAAGCTGAGGTCGATTTTTTTTGACGATTCGGCGGCATTGCTGATGGCGGTGAAGAGGGTTGGCACGCCGGGCAGGATGGTCGGGCGGCGGCGGCGCAGTGTGCGCATCAGCGTCTTGATGTCCAGCCGGGGGAGGAGCAGCAGTTCCGCGCCCACGCTTAGGCCCAGGTTCATTACACCGGTCATCGCGAAGACATGGAAGAAAGGCAGCACGCCTAGGATGCGCTCTTGCCCTGGGGCGATGTCGGGCAGGACCGCTTTAATCTGGGCGATATTGGCAGTCAGGTTGGCGTGGGTCAGCATCGCGGCCTTCGGGGTGCCGGTGGTGCCGCCGGTGAATTGCAGGACTGCGATGTCCAGTTCGGGGTGGATTTCTACCGGGGTTGGCGCGGTGGCGCCCGCGATGAGCTGCTCGAAGGTGAGGAAATGCACGCCCGGCGGGATGCGCGCCAGATCCCTGCGCCGCAGGACGCGAAAGGCCAGGGATTTGAACAACGGCAGGGCGGCAGTCATCCGACACACGATCACGCGCGAGAACAGCCCGGACAGCGCCAGTTGCGTGATTTTGTCCTGGATCATGGCGATGTCGAGCGAGACAAGAATCGAGACGTGGCAGGAACGCGCCAGGGATTCGATCTCGCGCGCGGTGTAAAGCGGGTTGAAGTTCACCACCGTGCCGCCAGTCTTTAGAATCGCGTAATAAAAAATCACTGAATAGGGCGTGTTGGGCAGGCAGAGGCCGATTTTTACGCCCCGGGCGACCCCCAGTTTCTGCAACCCCGCTGCGGCGCGGTCTACCAGCGTGCCGAGCTGCGCGTAGGTATGGCGGCGGCCCAGAAAATCCAGCGCGGGGCGTGCCGCGAAGCGACTAACGGCGGCGTCGAAACTAGCGCTGAGCGAAGTGGCGGCATTAGACCCCGACGCCTGGGGCGGCGCGTTTTGGTGGTTCATGGCTTGCCTCTTCTCCAGATATGGGAGTGCGCGTCTCATTTGCGACAGCAAAGGGCGTTGTTTTTTCAGCGTATGAAACAAGACGCCTGAAACAACAACGGGGCCATTAAGGCCCCGTTGCGTCAGACATTTTTGGCTGCCCCGAAGTTGAGGCGAACCGATTAAACCGCTTTCAGGTTGATCGCAGCCGCCTTGCCGCGCTCCATGGCGATTTCGAAGGTCACTTTTTGACCTTCGTTCAGGCCACGAAGGCCTGCTGCCTGGACTGCGGTGATGTGTACGAACACATCCTTGCCGCCATCCTGGGGCACAATAAAACCATAACCCTTGGTCGTGTTGAACCACTTCACAGTACCGGTCGCCATAACTTGTCGTCGCTCCTAAAATCGCCCCCCCGCGCGCCTGCCGCACGGAGTTGAGGGGACAACCGGGAATTGGAAGCCTTGTTTATGCGTCCAGCCGAAGGGAGCGCCAATCCAAGCCAAGCCAAAGTCGATTGCAACTCAAATCTCGCGCAGAAACATACGGAATTGTCAACGACAACCTCCGCTATGCCATATAAACTCTCAAAAACATGATTTTTTCTAATTGTTTTGTAATAATTCCGCCTGGTTTCGTCAAGGGCGGACGGAGAAATGCGCCATTAAGCGCGGCCTAACACGGACCTTAGTACCAATGTGCGACAATCTTTCGGAGGCACGAGAATTTTGGCATAATAACGAACAGGCTAAAAAACATGGAGGAACAAAAATGTCGGATGCAGATATTATCCCAGTGAAACCTGAAATCGCGGCGAATGCGCTGGTTACGCGGGCGCAATTTGAGGATATGACCGCGCGGGCGGCCAATACGCCGGATGCGTTCTGGGCCGAAGAATGCAAGCGCATTACCTGGATCAAGGCGCCGACCAAGATCAAGAATACCTCTTTTACCGGCGACGTCTCGATCAAATGGTTCGAGGACGGAACGCTGAACGCCGCCGCCAACTGTCTCGACCGGCACCTCGCCGAGCGTGGCGATCAGGTGGCGATCATCTGGGAGGGCGATGATCCGAATACCTCCAAGAAGGTGACCTATCGCGAATTGCACGAGCAGGTCTGCCGCCTCGCCAATGCGATGACCTCCAAGGGCATCAAGAAGGGCGATGTCGTCACCATTTATTTGCCGATGATCGTCGAGGCCGCCGTGGCGCTGCTTGCCTGCGCGCGCGTCGGCGCCATCCACTCGGTCGTGTTCGGCGGCTTCTCGCCCGATTCGCTCGCCAACCGGATTCAGGACTGCAACTCCGTCGCGCTGATCACCGCCGATGAGGGCCGCCGCGGCGGCCGCAAGGTGGCGCTCAAGGTGAATGCCGACGAGGCGCTTAAGACCTGCCCGAGTGTGACCAATGTTATTGTCGTCAAGGCGACGGGCGGCGATGTCGCCATGCAGGCTGGGCGCGATGTCTGGTATGAGGAGGTTTGCGCCGCCGCCGCGCCGACGCACACCCCAGCCGAGATGAACGCGGAAGATCCGCTGTTTATCCTCTACACCTCCGGTTCGACCGGCAAGCCGAAAGGGGTTTTGCACACCACCGGCGGCTACATGGTGTGGGCGAGCTTCACCCATCAATATGTGTTCGACTACCACCCCGGCGAGATCTACTGGTGCACGGCGGATGTGGGCTGGGTGACGGGCCATACCTATATCGTCTATGGCCCGCTCGCCAATGGCGCGACCACGCTGATGTTTGAGGGCGTGCCGAACTACCCCGATACCTCGCGCTTCTGGCAGGTGATCGACAAGCATCAGGTCAACATCTTCTATACCGCGCCGACCGCGATCCGTGCCCTGATGCGCGATGGCGAGGGGCCGGTGCATAAGACCTCGCGCAAATCGCTGCGGGTTCTGGGGTCTGTCGGCGAGCCGATCAACCCGGAGGCCTGGAAGTGGTATTACCATGTCGTCGGCGATAATCGCTGCCCGATTGTGGATACCTGGTGGCAGACGGAGACCGGCGGGATTCTGATCTCGCCGCTCATCGGCGCCATCGGTCAGAAGCCGGGCTCGGCGACGCTGCCGCTGCCGGGCGTCAAGCCGATGCTGGTGGACGCGGAAGGTCATGAGTTGACCGGGGCGAATGAGGGTAACCTCTGCATCTCCGATAGCTGGCCGGGGCAGATGCGCAGCATCTATGGCGACCATGCCCGCTTTGCGCAGACCTATTTCTCCACCTTCAAGGGGCTGTACTTTACCGGCGACGGCGCGCGCCGCTATGCCGATGGGTATTACTGGATCACCGGGCGTGTGGACG
>DAOMCN010000197.1:0-4559 GCA_035427885.1 Acidocella sp.
GAAGGACGGTCGACTTCGTTGACGATCTGACCGGTGAAGATCGATTCGTAGCAAATTAGCGGGCCGACAGGCGGTAGGCCGGGAATATGCAGCGTTGCCGGGCCGGGGCCGGGGGTAAAGCCGCCGCCCAGCATGTCGGGAATGATTTTGAGCGGAAGCCAGTGTGGCGTGTACTCGCCGAAGGGGACTAGTTTCCATTTGTCGTAGGTCGCCACCGCCGGGCCGGGGCCGTCGGTCACTACCAGGGCGTTGCGGAAATCGGTCTCGCTTGTGGCGCGCAGGCTGCCCGCGAGAATGGGTGCCGTGCCGGTTACGGCGGCGAGTTGCTGGCGCGCGGCGGCGTCCGAGTCCAGCAGCCAGGGGCTTACGGCCTCGGGCCAGACCACGGCGTCCGCGCCGCTTTGCAACCCGGCTTTGGACATTGCCAGCAGGCGTTGCCAGCGCGCCTCAAGCGCGGGGCGAGAAAAATCTCCCGGTACCGGGAAGTTGGGCTGCACCAGCGCAAGGGTGATACCGCTCGGCGGCACGGGGGTTTGTAACCGCCACAGGCCAAAGCCGCTCCATAGCCCCAAAATCACCATCAACCCGGCAAAGCCGCGCCGCCTGAGCAGGGGTAGTCCGGCGAGGAAAACGGTCAGCAGAGTCAGCCCATGCACGCCAAACAAAGCTGCGGGTTGGATGAAAACATCGCCGACTAGGCCGGGGATGGTCCAGTCCGTGCCCCAGAAATTCCAGGGAAAGCCGGAGAAGGCGAATTGCTGGAGAAGGTTGGAGAGCACCCATGCGCCGGAGAAGGCGAGTAGCCGCCCGAGGCCGGGCTTTTTCACGGCAAAGGCGGCAAGGGCGGGGATAATCGAATAAAATGCCACGGCGCAGGCAAGCAGCGGCGCGGCGAAGGGCACCAGCCACCAGAAGGTCGCAACCTCGGTGAGAATCGGCTCCGTGATCCAGTACAACCCGGCGATGGCGAGGCCAAAGCCAAACGACCAGCCGAATACCGCTGCCTGTTTGCGCGATTTCGCCGCGCCGATGAGGGTAAGGAAAGCGGGAACGCTGAACAGCAGCACCGGGAGCAGATGCACCGGCGGCAGCGCTAGCGCCGAGGTCAGGCCCCAGAGGAACGCCCGTAAGCCCGGGCGGGGGCTAAGAAAATTTAGTGCGCCCTGCATCGGCGTCTTGCGGCGCCGCGTAGCGGGGACGGCGGCGCCTTCGATCCGCAGCGCCGTCTCAGCCATGCGCCAGCCCGAATTTCCGCGCGACTTCGGCGAAATCTGCGGCGGTTTCGTGCCGCGTGCTGGCGATCGTGCCGTCCTCGGGCCGGAGCAGCTGGCAGGTGCGCAAACCGGCCTGTGCGGCGGCGTCCAGCTCGGGTTCCATGTCCGAGAGGAAGAGCATCTCGCCCGGCGCGGTTCCGCTCCCGCGCGCAATCGCGGCGTAGCTCGCGGCGTCGCGCTTAGGACCGACCTGGGTATCAAAATAGGCCTGGAAAAGCGGCGTCAAATCGCCCTGCGCGGTGTGGCCGAAGAGCAGCTTCTGCGCCGCGACGGAACCGGAGGAATAAACGTACAGCCGCAATCCGGCGCGCGCCCAGCGGCGCAGGGCAGGGGGCACGTCGGCGTATAATTCAGAGGTGATTTTCCCTGCGCGGTAGCCTTCTGCCCAGATCCGTCCCTGGATTTCCTTCAGCGCGGTGACTTTCTGGTCCGCGTCCATCCAGCCTAGTAGCGTCTCAAGCGCCGGGGCGGGGACATCGGCCAACACCGGGTCGTGCGCGTGCGCGGCGACAAACGCGGCCATGCGCGCCCGCGCATACGGAAACAGGATCCGATGCACGAAGGCGATTGGCGTGGTGGTTCCCTCGATATCCGTGAGGATGGCGGCGGGAGGAAGGCTCACGCGGTGGGGAAGCGCGTTGAGATGTCATCCCCGGTGAAATGCGCAACCCAGCCGGAGGTGTCGGTAAAGACGCGCAGCGCCGTGAAGGAGGGTTTTTCCCCGGCGTCAAACCAGTGTTTGGCATAGGCCGGCACCGAGAGCAGGTCTCCCGCCTCGCAAAGGATGGTATAGACCCGCCCGTTCACATGCAAGGCGAAATGTCCGCTGCCCTGCACGAAGAAGCGGATTTCGTCTTCGCTATGGGTGTGTTCCTGGAGGAATTTCGCACGCAGTTCGGCGGCGGCGGGGTTGTCGGGGGTTAGTTTGATCACATCGGCGGAGCCGGCCCCGGTGGCGCCCATCAGCGCGTCGAGATATGGGCGATAGGCCGCCAGAATGGTCTGCGCGTCATTCTCCGTGCTGAGCGCGACCGGACTTTCCCAGCGCTCGAAATGCACGCCAATGCCCGCCAGCTTGGCGGCTATGGTGGTCGCCTCGCCAGTTTGCAGCAGCGGCGTTGTCGGGTTGCTGTCTTCGTAAACTGTCAGATAACTCATTTGATGCGTTTCCGTTCAAGCTCGCAGCTTAAGAGAAATTCCAACGCTTCCACCCGCCAAAATGCATGTTCCACGCTAGTCCCCCAGCCGTAAACGCCATGCCCCGCGATCACATAGCCGATTGGCGGTTCGCGGATCAGCAAAGGTTCGATGTACGCGGCGAGGCGGGCAATGTCCTGATCATTCTCGTAAACCGGGAGGGCGACGTCCAGCTCATGCGTGGCAAAGCCGAACGCTTTTAAAATCTCATAATTCGAAAAGGTGATCCCGCCCAGCATCGAGAGCACGGTCGCAGCCACGGAATGCCCATGCAGCACCGCGCCGATGGCGGGGAAAAGACGGTAAAGCTGGCAGTGCAGCAAGGTTTCCGCGCTAGGCTTCTGCCCTGCGACCAGCGGATGGCCGTCGAGGTCCACGGCGATAATGTCGGCCACCGTGAGGCGGCCTTTGTGTACGCCGCTGCGGGTGATGGCGATTCGCCCCTCGTCGATTCGCGCGGAGAGATTGCCAGCCGAGCCTGGTACCCAGGAGCGCGAATCCATGCGCTGGCCGATTTCGACCAGCGCCTTCGCCAGATCAGCAGGGACCATGTCAGCCCTGATTGATGGTCGTCTTGTTCGAATCGGGCACCGGCGCGCTTAAGGAGCCTGCTTCTTCCATCGACGCATCCTTGCCTTTCTTGCCGTCTTCGTCAGCGATATTTTCCTTGAAGGACTTAATACCCTTGCCGAATTCGCCCATCAGGCCGCTGACCTTGTTGGTGCCGAACAACAGCAACACCACCACAAGAACCACCAGCCAATGCCAGATGCTTAATCCACCCATGATACTCTCCACCCAAATCGTTTTCCAAAATACTCTACGCTGACCTGGAGGTTATGCCAAATCCTTCCTAACCCAGCAGGGCGGCGGCCAGCATCGCGCCGGTATTATAGAGGATGTGCAGCACAATCCCAGGGCGGATCGAGCGGTAGCGCACGCGCAGCGCGGCGGCGCTCGCGGCCATCAGCCCGATATCGATAAACCCCGGCGGGTAATGCAGCTTCTCGGGCGCGTGCGCAGCGACAAAGATAAGGGTGGTGATAATCCCGGCCCAGAGCGGACCAAGGCGCACCGCCAGCCCGGCAAAGGCGATGCCGCGAAAGACGATTTCCTCAAGCACCGGCCCGACGAAGACCGCAACCAGGAGCAGCGGCACCATGGCGATGCCGTTGCCCGCGAAGAGCTTTGCCTCGGGCAGCCCCTGGATTGCCTTCATGTCGGGGGGCAAGAGGTGGAAAAATAGCGCCACCACGCCGGTGATGCCCAGTGCGCAGAGCGTGGCGACGACATACGCCTCCCGCGGCGCCGCCCGCCAGGCGATGCCCGTCGGGCTGCCATCATGCACACGGGTCTCGCCCAATCTACGCAAATACCAGGCGACCCAGAGCGCCGCGCAGAGCTCGCCCGCGAGGACGCTGCTCAGTAGAAAATTGTAACTCGAGAGATCGACCCGCAAGGCGGCGTGGCGGGTGACAAGGATAAACGCCTCGACGGTCAGGATATTGGTGAGCAGCACGTAGCCGCTGGCCATCGCGATGCCGAACCCGGCCAGTCCCCATATCCCCTGCGCCAGACCAAAATGCTGCGCCGCATCCGGGGCGCGCCGCGTGCCCGGCAGCAGGGCGAAGCAGAAGCCCAGGGCGAACAGGTTGGCCCCCAACCCCGCGCCAAACAGCGCGATGATTCGGGCGACGTGCGCGACCGCCGCATGGGTAAACAGCGCCGCCGCTGTGGCCAAAGATCCCGCCGCCCCGAGCAATACGAGCAGAACCAGCCAACCCAGGGTGGAAAATGCCCTTTTCATGCGACCCGTTCTTCCTCGAATTGTTGCAACAGGGTTCTGGGCGCAACCCCGGCCGTGCGCAACGCGCGCAGGGTCTGGGCCCCGTCGCGCTTGGCCAGACGCTTGCCGGACGCGTCCGTCAGCAGGCGGTGATGCACATAAACTGGCGTCGGCAGGCCGAGCAGGGCTTGCAGCAGCACATGCAGATGCGTCGCCTCGCGCAGATCCTCGCCTCGGATGACATGGCTGATGTCCTGCAGCGCGTCGTCATGCACGACGCAAAGATGGTAGCTGGCCGGAAA
>DAOMCN010000198.1:0-4548 GCA_035427885.1 Acidocella sp.
GTGGCGTTGCTGATGCCCGCTTCGACCATCCCTGCCGCGCCCAAAGGGGAGGTGGCTGGGAAGATCAGCCTGCCGGTACTGCTGCTTATCATCGCCTATGCAGGGTCGGCCCTGGGCTTTGTGCCGCATATGCTGTTCTGGGCCAGCTTCGTCGCCATCGGGTTGCACCGCGGCGTGGCGGCGGGGGCGCAGGTTTCCGCCTGGCTCGGCGTCGCGGCGGCGATCGGCCCGCCGATTCTCGGCCGCGTGGCCGACCGCTTCGGCTTTCTTGCCACCATGAGCACGGGATTTGCCGTCATGTCCGCCGCCGTCGCTTTGCCGCTGGTTAATGACAGCACGCTGGCGCTGGACATATCTGCGGTCGGCGTCGGTGTCATCGCGCTGGGCAGCGTCATGCTGGCCTCGGGCGCGCTGGCTGGGATGGTCCCCGCTAATCGCCTTGCCGCGAGCTGGGGGATGGCGACGATGGTCTATGCCGTTATGCAGACCCTCGTCGCCGCCGGTTTCTCCACGCTATACCACGTAACCGGGCGCTTTTCCCCGCTTTTTGCCACGGGCGCGGTGGCCTTGCTGTTCTGCGCCGCGCTGGTTCGCCTCGCCGGGCGCCGGTGAGTCACGTAATTTAGTTTTTTTGTCTGGATTTTAAGGTTTTTGTGAGAGCAACTGCAAACCGATTATGACAGATTTACTCGCCGCCGTCGCTGAGCTGACGCATATGCGCAACAAGGACGATCTGGAAGTCAGGCTCGCCCAGGTGATTTTTCATCTAACTAGCGCGGCTCGCTTATCCTTGTGGCGTGTCGTCAATGACGACGAGGCGGAAATATTACGCGAGCGGGTAACCCTGCCGGAGGTGACCGCGCCGATTCCGGACATTCCGTTGCATGAAGCGCCGCCTGAATGGCGCCAATGTCTGAGTTCCAGGCGTTTCACCTATGGCGATCAGGGAGCGGACCGTGCCACCGCGCATTTATTTCCGATTTACAATGACAGGGAAATCACCGGGCTGATGGAGATCGTCCGTCCGGCGCAGTTGGAAATGATCGAGGAGCAACTCGTCAGCGGGCTTCTGCGCGTGTACCGCAACCATCTAGATCTGCTCGATTATGGAGATCGCGACGAACTCACCGGCCTACTCAATCGCCGCACCTTCGATACGTTCTTCAAGCAGGTCACGACCAACTATGCCCATCATGCGGTTGTTGCCGTCGTCGATATCGATTTTTTCAAACGCGTCAACGACCAATTCGGCCATCCGTATGGCGACGAGGTGCTGATCCTGATGGCGCGGCTGATGTACCGGTACTTTTTAGACCGGGACGGTATCTTTCGCTTCGGCGGGGAAGAGTTTCTCGTGATCCTGACTGGAATCACGCTCGAGAACGCCCGGGCGATGCTGGAGAGTTTCCGCGAGGCGGTGGAGAGCGCGCAGTTCCCCCAGGTTGGCAAGGTGACGGTCAGTATAGGCCTGAGCCTGGTGCTGGATGATGATACCGGCGCCGCAGCCTTTGGCCGGGCGGACGAGGCGCTCTACGTCGCCAAAGCGCGCGGGCGTAATCAGGTGCAGTGTTATGAAAAGCTGGTGACCGAGGGGGTCCTGGCCGGGATCAAACATTCCGGTGGCGAGATGGAGCTGTTCTGAGGTTGCACCGCGGCGCGATGCAACCTCGAACGATCAGCTCGTTCAGACCTCTGCGGTTTCGAGGGCCGGGTAGTCCGTGTAGCCGTGCGGGCCGGGGGTGTAGAAGGTTGAGGTATCGGGTGCGTTCAACGGCGCGTTGTGTGCGAAGCGCTCCACCAGATCCGGGTTGGCGATATACGTCTTGCCCCAGGCAATGGCGTCAGCCTCGCCCGCCGCCAGCGTTGCCTGAGCGCTCTCCAGCGTGAAGCCTTCATTGGCGATATAGACGCCGCCAAAGGCTTTCTTCAGTTGCGGGCCAATCCAGTCCTCAGCCTTGTGCTCGCGCGCGCAGATGAACGCGAGACCGCGCTCGCCGAGTTCGCGGGCAACGTAGGAGAAGGTGCCAAGCCGGTCGGAATCACCCATGGAATTAGCATCCATTCGTGGGGCGAGATGCACCCCAACCCGATCCGCTTCCCAGACGGAGAGCACGGCGTCGGTCACTTCGAGCAGCAGCCGGGCGCGGTTGATGATCGACCCGCCGTAGGAGTCGGTGCGCTGGTTGGTGCTGTCCTGGAGGAACTGGTCGAGCAGATAGCCATTGGCGCCGTGGATCTCAACGCCGTCGAACCCAGCCATCTGCGCATTCATCGCCGCCTTGCGGTAAGCTTCGACGATGCCGGGGATTTCCTCGATGTCGAGCGCGCGTGGAGTGACATATGCCTGGATCGGACGCACGATGCTGACATGGCCCTCCGGCGCAATCGCGCTGGGGGCGACCGGCAGTTCGCCATTCAGGAACATCGGCGCCGAGATCCGCCCGACATGCCAGAGCTGCGCGAAGATCCGTCCGCCCGCTGCATGGACGGCCGTCGTGATTTCTTTCCAGCCTTGCACCTGCGCATCGGACCAAAGGCCGGGGGTGTCGGCATAGCCGACGCCCATCGGGGTGACGGAGGTAGCTTCCGAGATGATCAGCCCGGCGCTGGCGCGCTGGGCGTAGTATTCGGCCATGAGCGCATTGGGCACGCGCTCGACCCCGGCGCGCGCGCGGGTGAGGGGGGCCATGATGATACGGTTGGGCAGCGTGAGGCTGCCGAGTTGCAGCGGGTCAAACAAATTGGGCATGAAAACTCCTGAAAAGGTTAGATGGCCTGGTTGAGTTGGGCGAGAAATGCGGCGATGGCCGGTTCGTTACGCTTATAGAAAATCCACTGGCCAACCCGTTTGGCGTTCACCAGGCCAGCCTGATGCAACACCGCGAGATGCGCGGAGATCGTTGATTGCGAGAGACCGCATACGGAATCAATTTTGCTGGCGCAGACGCCGAAGTCGTAGGGGTGTTCCTGACCGGGAAAATTCTGCTCGGGTTCTTTTAGATGGAGCAGTATTTTGCGCCGTACCGGATTGGCGAGGGCTTTCAGCGCCTCGTCGAACTTTGGCTCCAGTGATTCCTGTATCGTCATAGTACGATATATGGATCGTCTTATGGCGATGTAAAGGGGTGCGTCTAATTTTAGCTGAATTGCATTGGAGGCTGACGCTTATTGGCCGCGTCAGCCTCCGGTGCGGGGTCAGTCCGCCTCGATGCTGGGTGCTGCGAGGCGGAAGATCACCGCAACGGTCCAGCTATAGGTATGGTTGGCGAAAGCTGCCGGCGGGGCAGGGTAGGGGGCGATGCGCACCGCCTGCATCGCCGCCTCGTCGAGTAGCGGGTAGCCGCTGGACCTGGAGATGGCGATATTGGTGACGGTGCCGTTCAGATAGGTGAACGTCACCTCCGGCATGCCGGACTCATGCGCCATTTGCGCCGCCTGCGGATAGACCTGATTTGCGACCGACTGCACGGCGCTCTTGATCGCGGCGCGGAAGGCATCGACCTGCCCGCCTGTCGGCGCGGCTGGAGCGGCGGGCGGCGGCGGCGGCGCCGGCGTGGGCGGCTGCTGGACCACGGGCTGGGGCACCGGGCGCGGCGGCGGCATGTGGTGGACCAGTTGGTGGTGTATCGCCGGACGCGGCGGCGGCGGCGGCGGCATCGGCTGGGGCGGCGCCACCGGGGTTGGAGTCGGCGGCGTTACCGGAGTCGGCGGCGTCGGCTTTGGTGGCGTTGGCGGCGGCGGTGTTGGTGCCGGCGCAATAATGGAGAGCTTGATCGGCGAGGGCGTAGCGGCGGGATTTTCATGCTGGGCCATGAGCGGCATGAAGAGCAGGAGCGCTCCGATCTCCAGCAACAGCCCCGCCCCGATTGCGATAGCAAAACGGCTTGAATCCCCTTTCGGGACGAGCCACTTAGAATTCATCGTATGAGACATTTTCACCAAACCATAATGTACATCAGCGGCTTGTAACGCATCAGGGCCCGACTTGCGCCGGGCCCTAACGGAACTTCTTTAAATCGTCATATTTTAAAAGTTGATAGGCACCGAGAGCGAGACAAAGGCAGACACGCCCGGCAGTACGAAGTAGAGCGTCTGACCAGCGGCATCCGTACCGTTATCGAAGATCGGCTGCTTCTGGTCGGTGATGTTGTCCACGTTCAGCTTCATCTTGATTTGGCTGAGGCTCGGGTTGAGGTGGTTGAACGTATAGCCGGCTGCAACGTTCACGACGTTATGCGGATCGTACCAGCCGCCGGGGGACTTGCCCGAAGCCGTGCCGGTGCCGCTGTATTCGCCACCGATCCACTGGTCGATAACCGAGCCATAGATGCCATTCTTGTCGTAGATCACGCCGAAATTCGAGGTGAATTGAGGAGCCTGCGTCAGGTTGACATTCGTATGGGTCTTGAACGCCTGATTGTAGCCACCGTTTGCGAACACGGCGAAGCCGTTGTCGAAGGTATAGGTCGCTTCGCCTTCTACACCGCGATAGATCGCACCGCCGACATTGGTGAAGTATTTGTTGTTGCCACTTCCCATGGACTGAAT
>DAOMCN010000199.1:0-4529 GCA_035427885.1 Acidocella sp.
GGCGAACACTTGTTCTCCACGTTCGATCAACATTTCGGCCAGGGCGCGGCCTAGGCCGGTCGAGCATCCGGTGATGAGCCAGGTGCGGTTTTTGTCGTACATGCAGGTCTCCTTTGGTTCAGGCGGTGGATTTTGGTTGCTTGGGCAGTGTTCGCCGGATGGTTTCTGCCATTAAATCGGGCATCGTCCATATAGGTATTAAGCTTTCCGTTGATTAGACAAGATAATTTACTTGGGTCTATGATTTTTTGTCATAAATTATATTGGGCTGGAGCTGAACGATGCGGCGTGACGAATTGGGCGGCCTCGCTATGTTTCTTGTAGTGGCGGAGGAGCAAAGCTTTACGCGAGCGTCCGCGAAGCTGGGCATTTCGCAATCCGCGCTCAGCCACGCGATGCGGCGGTTGGAAGAGAAGTTGGGGTTGCGCCTGCTCACCCGGACGACGCGCAGCGTTGCAGCGACGCAAGCGGGGGAGCGGCTGATCGAGACGCTTCGGCCTGCGCTGGATGAGATCGAGGGCAAGCTCGCGTCGCTGACGGAGTTACGCGAGCGACCCGCTGGAACGGTCAGAATTACGGCCTCCAAATTTGCCGCGCGCACGGTGCTTTGGCCCGTCGTGGACCAGTTGACGGCGGAGTATCCCGATATCCACATCGAACTGGATGTTGCGTCCGGCCTCACGGATATCGTTGCCGAGCGTTTTGATGCTGGTGTTCGGCTGGGGGAGCGATTGGAAAAGGATATGATCGCCGTGCCGATCGGGCCGAGGCTGCGGATGGCGGCTGTTGGCGCGCCGGCCTATTTTGCGGCGCACGGGGTTCCTCACACGCCGCATGACCTCGCACGGCACCGCTGTATCAATCTTCGTCTGAACGCGGGGGGCTTGTACGTGTGGGAATTCGAGAAGGCGGGTGGCGAAATCAAGGTCAAGGTTGAGGGGCAGTTGGTGTTCAACGATGTCGATCTGATTGTAGACGCTGCGTTGGCGGGGCATGGTATCGCGTTTCTGGTCGAAGGTCATTTCGTGAAGCAGATCGCCGACGGGGCGCTCGTCCGGGTGCTGGACGATTGGTGTGCGCCGTTTGATGGCGCCTATTTATACTATCCGAGCAGCCGACAACCTTCCTCCGCGTTCAGCCTGTTGTTGGAGGCGCTGCGGTACAGAGGTTCATCGGTGTAGGTTCTAGCGTCTGATCGCCTTCGGTTGACGCACCTCTGCGCGGCAACCGAAGGCGATCAGACGCTTATCAAACAGCCGCACTATAAAAATAGGGCGAGAGCATCAGAGTAAGCCGCTTTGCGGGTCAGTCGAGGGATTTGCGGAAGCGCAGGATGCTGAGGGCGAGCATCACGGCGGCGAGCAGCGCCATCGCGGCGAGTTGTGGCCAGAGCACGGAGAGGCCAACACCTTTGAGAAATACCGAGCGGATGATGATCAGGAAATAGCGCAGCGGGTTGATGAGGGTGAACCATTGCAGCGCCTTGGGCATGGCGGCGATGGGGAAGGCGAAGCCGGAGAGGATGAACAACGGGTTCACCAGGAAGAAGTTCAGCGCGAAGGCTTGTTGCTGCGTGCGCGACAGGGTGGAGAGCAGCAAGCCAAGCCCCACCGCGGCGAGTAGGAACAAGGACGCCCCCAGAAGTAGCACAAGGGCACTGCCGACAAAGGGAATATGGAACCACAGGACGCCGAGGCCCATGATGAGGGCGACGTCACCAAAGCCGATGATGAAAAAGGGCACGGTTTTGCCCAGGATGAATTCGGCGCGGCTGATCGGGCTCACCATGATCTGCTCCAGCGTGCCCATCTCGCGCTCGCGCACAATGGCGAAGGCGGTCAGGCTGACCACCTGCATCAGGGTGAGCGTGCCGATCACGCCGGGGATGAAGAACCAGCGGTCGTCTAGCCCCTCGTTGAACACGGGGCGCTCCCGGAGCGAGACGCGGATGCTGCCGGGGCCGAGGTTGGTTCCGGCGGGCGCGGCGGCGCGCATCTCGTCGGCCTGGAACTGGTTGACGATTTGCGCGACGTAGCCCAGCGCGATGAGCGCCGTGTTGGAGTTGGTGCCGTCGACGACGACCTGGAGGGGCGCGCTTTGGCCGTTGGCGAGGTGTTGCGCGAAGCCGGCGTGGACGACGATGGCGACGGTGACGTTGCCGGTGTTGAGGGCGTGGGTGATCTGGGCTTGCGTGGTGGCGATGTCCACAATGTCGAAGCGACCGGTGGCGACGAAATGGGAGATCAGGCTGCGGCTGGCCTGGCTGGCGTCTAGGTCCAGCACAGCGGTGGAGACGCGGTTGACCGTGAAGGTGGCGGCGTAGCCGTAGATCACCACCTGAATGACCAGCGGCATGACCAGGCGGAAGATCGCCCAGCGGTCGCGCTTGAGTTCGATGAATTCTTTCATCAGCATGACGTAGATGCGATCGAACATGGCTAATCCAGCCATTTGCGGAAGGCGCGGGCGGCGAGCCAGACGGTGACCAGCGCATAGACGATCAGCCCCAGAACCGGCAGGGCGAGGTCCGCGAAGGTGCTGCCCTTGAGGAAGATGGCGCGCAGGATGGTGACGTAATAGCGCGCGTAAACCAGCAGGCTGACGGCGCGGATGGCGGCGGGCATCTGGTCTAGCGGGAAGGTATAGCCCGAGAGCATGGTGGTGGGCAGCATCGTCAGCATCAGGGCGATCTGGCTGGCGCCGAGCTGGCTGCGGATACGTACCGAGATGAGGTAGCCGATGCTCATGGTGACGAGCGCGAATAATGCGGTGGTCAGGATGAGCGTGGCGACGCTGCCGCGAAAGGGGATCTGGAACCAGAAGGCGGTGGCGCCCAGGCAGAAGGCGGCGTCAATCAGGCCAATGGCGAAATAGGGGGTCAGCTTGCCGAACATGAGTTCGAGCCCGGTGATTGGCGTTGAGATCAGCTGTTCCATCGTGCCGCGCTCCCATTCGCGGGAGATGGTGAGGGAGGTGAGCTGCGCGCCCACCAGCGCGAGAATGATGGCGACGACGCCGGGGATGATGAAGTTGCGGCTGTCCAGCGTTTCATTGAACCAGACGCGCGGTTCGAGATCGACGCTGCCAACGCTGGGCGGGGCTTGGCCGTGCGCTGCGGCCCAGCGAGATTCATATGCGGCGGTGGCCTGGGCGACGACGCCCTGGGCGTAGCCGATCGCGATGTTGGAGGTGTTGGCGTCGGTGGCGTCAAAGATGGTCTGGACGTTGGCGTTGCCGGTCGTCGTAAGGACGCGAGAGAAATTCACCGGGATGACCAGGACGCCGATGCAGGTGCCGCGGTTCATGGCGTCGTGCACAGCGCGCGTGCTGTCCAGGGCGGTGATGTTGGTGAACCAGCCGGAGGCGGTGAAGCGATCCACCAGGTCGCGGCTGTTCTGGCTGCGCTCCTGGTCGTACACGCAGAGGGGGACGTGTTTGATGTCCAGGCTGATGCCGTAGCCGAGCAGGACCATTTGCATCAGCGGCATCAGCAGGGCGATGGCGAGGCTGCGTGGGTCGCGCCAGATTTGCAGGGTCTCTTTATAGGCGATGGCGAAGACGCGGCGCAGGTTCATGGCGGCGCCTGTCCGTGGCGGCGGGAGACGAGCTGGACGAAAACATCCTCCAGGCTGGGCAGGATGACTTTGGGCGCGCTGGCGGCGATGCCCTGCGCTTGCAGTAGGGTTTGCAGGGTCTGCGGTCCCGGCGCGCCGTTTTGCAGCAGGATATGCAGCTTGTCGGCGAAGATGGCGGCGTCGGCGATGTCTGGCGATTGGCGCAGGATGCCGAGCGCCGCGCCGAGGGCGGGACACTCCAGCTCGTATAGCGTGCCGCCTAGGTCGTGCCGCCGCAGGTCGCCTGGGCTGCCGAGGGCGACCAGTTTTCCAGCGTCGATCAGGGCGATGCGGTTACAGTATTCGGCTTCGTCCATATAATGGGTGGAGACGAGGATGGTCACGCCCTCTGCGGCGAGGCTGTGGATCAGGTCCCAGAAGAGCCGACGCGCCTCGGGCTCCACGCCGGAGGTGGGTTCGTCGAGGAAGAGGACCGGCGGGCGGTGCAGGATGGCGCAGCCGAGGGCGAGGCGCTGGCGCCAGCCGCCTGCGAGGGTGCGCACGAGGGCGGTCTCGCGCCCTTCCAGGCCGGCCATGGCGACAGCGAATGTCATGCGCGCGGCTAGCTCGTCACGCGGCACGCGGTAGATGCCGCCGAAGAAGCGCAGGTTTTCCCGGACGGTCAGGTTGGGATAGAGCGAGAATTTTTGCGACATGTAGCCGATGTGGGCGCGCACGGCTTCCGGGCGCTGGCCGACATCAAACCCGGCGACCTGGGCGCTGCCCGCGCTGGGGCGCAACAAACCGCACAGCATGCGCAAAGTGGTTGATTTTCCAGCGCCGTTGGGGCCGATGAAGCCAACCACTTCGCCTTTCAGGATGCTGAGGTCGAGATTGTCCACCGCAGTGAAGTCGCCAAAGCGCTTGGTCAGGCCCTGCGCGACGACGGTGGGGGCCCGTGCGCTCATGCATCGG
>DAOMCN010000200.1:0-4512 GCA_035427885.1 Acidocella sp.
GCCGACGCCGCGCTCTAGGAGGCGCGCGGCAGCCCCCGGCACTATGTCTATTGCCGCGCGATCGCCTGGGTCGGGATCGACCGGTTCCTGAAATCCGAAGAGCTATGCGATTATGTCGGCGCCGAAACCGTGGCTTGCTACAAGGCGTTGCGGGACGAGATCCACGCCGATGTCTGCCGCGAAGGCTATCACGAAGGGCTTGGCCGCTTCGTTGAATATTTTGGCGGGCAGACGCTGGATGCCTGCCTGCTGCTGCTGCCACTGGTCGGCTTTCTGCCGGCCGACGACCCGCGGATGGCGGCCACCATCACGGCGATCGAGACCGAGCTGATGCAGGACGGCATGGTCCGCCGCAAGCCGGCCCAGGGCATGGAACCGCAGGGCAGCTTCATTGCCTGCACGCTCTGGCTGGCCGACTGCCAGAATCTGCAGGGCCGCACCGCCGAGGCGCGCGCGACGCTGGAACGCGTTTTGGCGGTAGCGAGCGAAACCGGGCTGCTCTCGGAGGAATACAACGTCCCCGGCCAGCATCTTGCCGGCAACTATCCGCAGGCGCTCAGCCATCTCGCGGTGGTCAACACGGCACTCGGCCTCTGCGGTCCGGTGCTGCAGCGCGGCGGCGGATGAGGAGCAAAAGTTTGTGGTGCAGCTTTCTTCAAGAAGCCGCAAAGAAAAATGCCGCCTTTTTGAAAAAAGGCGGCACCCAAAAACTTTTTCGAATTTTTAGCGTTTGATTTGTAAGCGTTCGTCGAGGCTGGGCGTGCCTTGATGCGCGACCAGCAGATCGTGCATGTCGGAAGCATGGTCCTCTTCGTCCTTCAGGATATGTTCCATCATGCTGCGGGTGGACGGGTCCCGGTCGTGGAAAAACTTGATCAGGTCGCGATAATGCTCGATCGCGATGCGCTCGGCGACGAGATTGGCCCGCACCATCTCCACCAGCGTGCTGCCGGTGCCGTATTCGGTCGCGGAACGCGAGGCCAGCCCCTCAGGGTTGAAGTTCGGTTCACCGCCGAGCTGGTCGATGCGCTCCGCGATCATCATCATATGCTCGCGCTCGTCCTTGGCATGTTCCGCGAATTCCTCGCCGACGCTCTTGCTGGTGATGCCCTCGACCGAGATCGAGTTCATCGTATAGCGCAGCACGCAGACGATCTCGGTCGCCAGGGCGCTCTGCAGCAGTTCGATCGAGGTTTCGACATCCGGATAGTCCGGGGGCACGGCACCCTTCTCGAGTGATTTCTGGGCCTGCGCGCGTAGTGTCTTCACATCGCGGAGAAAGCTGTTCTTTTCGGCTGGATCGGACATGGCGGAACCTCGCTATTGGACTTCGCGGTGGAGGGGATACGAAATCGGATGATGACAGCGCGAAATCTGGCCCCCGCCCGGCGGAATAAAACCGCGTATTTCGTGGCCGGGATTTTGATAATCGGTAATCTGCCTTCCCTCGGCGAAAAGCCGCCCAAATCTCGGCGGTTGCCACCGCAAGGAGCCGCAGAATGTCAAACCATGTCTATAAAAAACTCGAACTCGTCGGTTCGTCGCCAACCGGCGTCGAAGACGCAATCAACACCGCGATCGCGCGTTCCGGCGAAAGCGTGAACCATATGCGCTGGTTCGAGGTGATGCAGGTTCGCGGCGAGATCGCGGACGGCAAGGTGGCGCATTATCAGGTCACGCTGAAGGTCGGCTTCACGCTGGAAGGCTGAGCCGCCCCACCCCGCAAGGCTCAGCCCTGCAGCGCCTTGCGGATTCCGTCGAGTGCCAGAAACCCCATGGCATCCCGCGTCTCGACCGTGGCACTGCCGATATGCGGCAGCAGCACGGCATTCTCGAGCGTGAGATAGGCCGGGTCGAGTTGCGGCTCGTTGTTGAAGACATCGAGCCCGGCGGCGGCAAGATGGCCGCCCCGCAAGGCCGCAATCAACGCCGCATCATCAACCGTGCTGCCCCGCCCGGTATTGACCACGATTGCCCCCGGCCGCAGCAGTGCGATCCGGTCGGCATTCAGCCAGTGCCGCGTCTCCGCCCCGCCGGGCGCGTTGATCGAGAGAAAATCGACTGCGCCCAGGAAACCCGCATCGTCGCCGTGATAGATCGCCCCCGCCTCGAGCTCCGGGCTCAGCCGGGTGCGGTTGCGGTAATGCACTGTCATGCGCAAGCCGCGCGCCATGGCGGCGAGTTCGCGCCCGATGCGGCCCATCCCGAAAATGCCGAGCGACTTGCCGACCACGCCGTGGCCGAGCTGAAACACGGTGGAAAACCCTTGCCAGCGTCCGGCTCTCAGCAGCCGTTCGCCCTCGCCGGCACGCCGCGCCGCCATCAGCATCAGCGTCAGCGCGAGTTCCGCCGTCGCCGTGGAGAGCACGTCCGGCGTGTGGCAGATTGTAATGCCGCGCGCCGCAGCGGCGGCGACATCGAGGTGCTCGATCCCGACGCTGAAAGTCGCGATCACCCGGACGCTGTCCGGCAGGCGGGCGATCAATGCCGCGTCGAACCGGTCGATCGGGGTGCAGAGGATCGCCGCCACACCCTCGGCGTTGCGCAGGACCAGCTCAGGGGCGAAGGCGCCGTGATGCGCCAGATGCCGGACCGTGAAGTCGACCGCCGCCCGCTCAGCCACCGCCTGGGGAATTTCTCGCGTCACCAAAAGCATCATCCGGTAAGCCTCCGTTTTTCGACGCAGCATAGCGCGGGAGCGCGTTGAGGCGAAGGAAGCGGCGCTTTTTTTCAAAAAAGCGCGCAAAAAACTTTGCTCCGCCGGGTCATGGGCATTGGCCCAGTCAAAGCCCTTGGCCCAGCGGAGCAGAAGTCTTTTGGCCTTAGCCTACCCCCTGCGGCCGGTTTTGGCAGACAAGCGGATCCGGCTTTGCTATCAATTCTACTGTGTTCAACCTCCATCGCTCATCGCGCATCAAGCCGATCGCCGCCATCGCCGCGATTCACGGGCTGATGCGCGATCCACAGGATACCGGGCAGGTTTTCCGGCTGACCGAGGCGCTGCGCGGCCGTTCCACCCGGGTGATGTTCAAGCGTTTCGCCGCGGTGCCGATGGGCGCGAGGATCCTGCGCGAGCAGCGCTCCCTGCTGGCGACGCTGAGCGACCACGCGGCACTCGCGGCACTGCCGCCCAACAGTCTTGGCCGGCGCTACCTGGACTTCATGACCGCCGAGAAGCTGAGCGCACAGGGGCTGGTCGAGCTGGCCAGCCGGAACCTGCGGCAGCTCCCCGGGTCGGATGACGCGATCCGTCTTTATGCCGCCAGGATGCGGGACATGCATGACCTCTACCATGTGCTGACCGGCTATGGCCGGGACGAGCTCGGCGAGGTTTGCGTGCTGGCATTCTCCTACCCGCAGCAGCGGGTCCGCAGCTTCCGCGTGATCGCCGCCCTCGGCACGCTCAATCTTTGGCGGGTGCTGCGCCGGGCCGGCATCCAGGCCGGCAGTCTCTTTGCGGTGGTCCGCGAAGCGTCGCGCCACGGGCGCCAGGCCGCCTGGTTGCCGGGCGAAGACCTGGAGGCGATGCTCGGAGAAGACCTCGACCTGTTGCGGGTCAGGCTGAACATCGCGCCGCCAGGACGCTATCGAGCATTTCTGGCGACGCTCGAAACTCGGTACGGGCCGCTGCGCGGAGATTTTCGGCAATGGGCGCGCCGGATGGCGCTGCCGCGAAACCGGGCATAGCCCTCCCTTGCCCCCCAACCCGACCAGAACACGCGATAACCCCGCCGAGTTCCGCGAAGGGTCGTTGCTGAAGCTGTTAATTATTTTGCATCCTGATCCCGCAAAATAATGAATGATTGGATTAGGATGGCCCAGATCCGGCGTTCCAGCCGGGTGGATCGTTTCGTCTTAGTCAGGCGATGGCACGGGTGGTTAGCTCGGCATTCGCGGCGCCCCCGCGCTGCCCTGCGTCCGCCGCGGCTTCCTGCCGGTGATCGATCACCATATACCCACGGCCCCAATTGGTCTCGATGAAATCATCGACCCCCATGACGGCGAGCTTTTTCCGAATCTTGCAGATAAATACATCGATGATCTTGGGGTTCGGTTCGTCCAACCCGCCATAGAGGTGATCCAGGATCGCCTCCTTGCTGAGCACCACCCCTTTCCGCAAGGCGAGGATTTCCGCGATCTGGTACTCTTTTTTGGTGAGGGTCACCGGCTTGCCGCGGGCATAGATCTTCTTCGCGTTCATGTTGATCTCGATCTGGCCGATTCTGAGCGCGTTCTCCTGAAAGCCGCGGCTGCGGCGGATCAGGTTCTGCACCTTCATGAACACCTCCTCATGCGAAAGCGCGTCCACGATCAGATCATCCGCGCCGGCCTGCAGCACGCGCAGCCGCGCCGATTCATTGAGGCTGCGGGCGATCGCGACGATCGGCGCACGCAGCCGCGCCAGCCGAAGCTTGCGCACGATGTCCAGATCGCCGAGCCGATCTTCCGATAACCGCAACAAAACAACGTCGTAGTCGTAAAACTTGACGAGATCGAGGGCCTCGTCCGGGT
>DAOMCN010000201.1:0-4464 GCA_035427885.1 Acidocella sp.
GAAACGATGGTGCGGGGCGCTGATATTTTAGTGCTTTCTTCTCATAGCGCCGATATCATCCTTCGCTGGTGTAATCGCGTCATCTGGATGGATGCCGGCCAGGTAAGGGCGGACGGGACTCCTGAAGAGGTGTTGGCTGCCTATCTCTCCCCTGAGCAATTTGCTCAAGCCAAAGCCGCTGCGAAGATCAACGCCTAGCAGCGCCAATTTAAGGAGCTTGCATATGCAACAACGGTTTCTCGGCCGCGACGAGCATGGCACCGCCCTTGCAGTTTCCGCGATCGGACTCGGATGCATGGGAATGTCGGAATTTTACGCCGGCCGCGATGACGCGGAATCGATTGCGACCATTCATCTTGCCATCGAACATGGCGTCAATTTCTTCGACACAGCTGATATGTACGGCGTCGGTAAGAACGAGCAGCTCCTCGGCCAAGCAATCGCGGGCAAACGAGAAGGGTTGGTCATCGCGACGAAATTCGGCAATGTACGCGGCGCCGACGGCGCGTTTCTCGGCGTAAACGGAAAACCGGAATACGTAAAATCCTGCGCCGAGGCTTCGCTCAAGCGGCTGAAAACCGACGTGATCGATCTCTACTATCAGCACCGCGTAGACCCCAACGTGCCGATCGAGGAGACGGTGGGCGCCATGGCCGAGCTCGTACGGCAGGGCAAGGTGCGCCATCTTGGCCTGTCCGAAGCGAGCCCCGCCACCATTCGCCGGGCGCATCAAACGCACCCGATCACGGCGCTGCAAACGGAGTACTCGCTCTGGACGCGCGATCTCGAAACCGAGATTTTGCCGACCATCCGCGAGCTCGGGATCGGGCTTGTGCCCTATAGCCCGCTCGGCCGCGGCTTCCTCACCGGCGCATTCAATTCGACAAGCGATTTCGAGGCCGGGGATTTCCGCAAAAACGGCCCCCGCTTCTCGGAGACGAATTTTCAGAAAAACCGTGCACTTGTTGCTGTCATCGAAAAGATCGCAGCCGCGAAACAGTGCACCGCAGCCCAGATCGCGCTGGCCTGGGTGCTCGCTCAGGGCAGCGATGTTGTGCCTATTCCAGGGACTAAGCGCCGCAAATACCTCGAGCAGAACATCACCGCCGCCGACGTCGCGCTCTCTCCGCAGGAGCTCCAAACCCTAGACGCCGCGTTTTCCCCCGATGCTGTCCATGGCACGCGCTACCCCGAGGCCGCGATGGCGGCACTCAACCGTTAACGCCGATGGGCGCGGTTGCGTATGTCAACGGACGCTACCGCGCCCAGCGCCACGCCTCGATCCGGATCGAGGATCGCGGGTTCCAGTTCGGCGACGGCATCTATGAGGTCATCTACGTGCATGCCGGGCGGCTGATCGATGCTGAACTGCATCTCGCGCGGCTGACCCGCAGCCTGGCCGCCATCGCCCTCTCCGCGCCGCTCGCACCGGCCGCGCTGCCGATGGTGATCCGCAGCCTCCTTGATCGCAACCGGGTCACGACCGGCCTAGTTTATCTACAGGTCAGCCGTGGCGTGGCGCGCCGCGATCATGCATTTCCCGCAGACGGCACCAAGCCTGGCCTGGTGATCACCGTGAAGGCGCTGCTTCCGCCGCCGCGCGATGCGCAAGCCTGGGCGGCCGCCGCGATCTGCTTGCCCGATGAGCGCTGGGCGCGCTGCGACATCAAATCCACCAACCTGCTTCCCAACGTCCTGGCGCGGCAGCAGGCACGCGCCGCCGGCGCTTATGAGGCGATCCTACTCGACGCCGAGGGCAACGTGACCGAGGGTGCTGCCAGCACGGTCTGGATCGTGGATTCGCAAGGCACCTTGCGCACGCGCGCGCTCGGCCCACAGATCCTGCCGGGCTGCACCCGGGCGGCGCTCGCAGGGCTGCTCGCCGAGCGCCAGATCGGCTTCGAGGAACGCCCCTTCAGCGCCGCCACGCTGCGCACGGCGCGCGAGATCTTTGTCACCAGTGCGACGTCTTTCATCAAGCCGATCACCCGGCTCGACGGTGCGCCGGTCGGCAACGGGGCCGTCGGCCCGCTCGCGAACCAGCTCTTCGGCTGGTACATGGCACGGCTGTCCGGCCCATGAAACTCGAAATCGCCCGCTTCCCCGCCGAGGGAAAAAAACGCGGCAGCGTCGTATTCCTGCATGGCGCCTGGTGCTGGAACTGGTACTGGAAGCCGTTTTTCGGACCGTATTTCGCCGCCCAGGGTTATGAAGGCGTGGCGCTCAGCCTGCGCGGCCATGGCGCCAGCGAGGGGCTGGCGGAGATCAACAGCTTCTCGATCGGCGACTATGTCCGGGATCTCCGCAGCGCCGTGGAATTGCTCGACGATCCGCTGATCATCGGTCATTCGATGGGCGGTTTCGTCACGCAGGCCTATCTTGCGCGGCACTCGGCCCGCGGCGCGGTGCTGCTCGCCTCGGCCCCGCCTCGCCCCGTCTACTCCCAGCTCTTCAAAGTCCTGCTGTCGCAGCCGTTCAACGTGCTGCGTGCCGGGCTCGCCCAGACCGTGCCCTCCGGCACCAGCGACCTCGACACGCTGCGGCGCCAGATGTTTTCGCGCGAACCGGAGGATCGGTCGATGGATATGTACCTCGGCAATATCCAGGCCGAGAGCTACCGCGCCATCGCCTCGATGTTGACCCGGGGGTTGCGCCAGTCGGGCCTGGTCAAATCCCCGCTGCTGGTAATCGGTGCCGGGCGGGACCGGCTGGTCAGCCCCGAGGCGGTCGCCCTCACCGGCCGCTTCTATCGTGCTCGCCCCGTGATGTTCGAGGAAATGTCGCATATGCTGATGCTTGAGCCGCGGTGGCGGGACGTCGCGGACGCGATTTTGCGCTTCGACGCCGCGCTGCCGCACCCGACCGGATCCTAGAGCGCGCGCCATGTACAATCCACCGGCCTTTGCCGAGCACCGCCCCGAGGAAATGCAGGCCATCATGCAGGCGGCGCACCTGCCCGTGTTGGTTTCGCCGGGCTGCGCTGGGCTGCTCATCACCCATCTGCCGCTGCGGCTCGAAGCGCCGGACCGGCTGGTCGGACATGTCGCGCGCGCCAACCGCCACTGGCAGGAGTTCGATCCGGCAGCGGATTCGGTCGCGATTTTCGCAGCCGCCGATGGCTATATCACCCCCTCCTGGTACGCCACCAAGGCAGAGACCGGAAAGGTCGTGCCGACCTGGAACTACCAGGCCGTCCACGCCACCGGAAGGTTGG
The DNA here is from genome assembly GCA_035427885.1 of Acidocella sp. Lineage (GTDB taxonomy): Bacteria > Pseudomonadota > Alphaproteobacteria > Acetobacterales > Acetobacteraceae > Acidocella. Next base: position 3,215 of record DAOMCN010000201.1, read on the forward strand.
AAATCGTCGAAGCCCCCGAGCCGCTGCTGGCGATCGTGACCGCGCTGACGCAGCAACATGAACGGTCCCGGCCGCAACCTTGGGCGGTGCACGACGCGCCGCCGGAGTTCATCGCCTCGCAGCTGAAGGGCATCGTCGGCGTCATCCTCCACATCACGAAGCTCGAGGGCAAGGCCAAGCTCAGCCAGAACCGCAACGCGGCGGACCAGGAAGGCGCGCTTGCCGGCGCATCGGCGGAGAACCCGGCGCTTGGACGCGCCATGCGCGCTGCCCTGCGTCGCAAATGAGCCGTCTTAGATGATTTTTCCGGCAAAGGGCGGCAGGTAATCCGCGGCGTCGAACTCGATTACCCAGAGATCGCTATCATAGGAGAGCTGCTTGCTGACATACGCATCGGTCGCCGCCTCGGTGACCGGCGCCGGACCGGTGCTGCGCATCCAGGCGAGCTCGCCCATCGCGTCCCGGAATTGCGAGAGCACCATATTGCCCGTGCGGCCGCGCAGGACCACCAGGATGCCGCCAGCATCCGCATCGCCCTTGCGCACCACGACGCCTGGCTTGTTGTCCGCTGTTCCGAGCCGCAACGCTGCAGCTACCCAGATCCCCGCCTTGATCCTCGGCTCGCTCATCTTTGTCCCCGGCACCGGTCCCTGATCGGGAGAAATGTTTTCACGGCGCGATGAAAATGCTCAACTTGCGCCAACTTGATGATGAACCGTCCGATACTCAACCCAGGAGAATGCCGATGAAGCGCCGCGTATGGATCCCGCTGCTGCTCGCCTGTCTGGCCACGGCACCCGCCGCGCGCGCCGCCGACCGGGTCACCTTCGGTCTGGACTGGGTCGCGGAGCCCGAATACGGCGGCTACTATCAGGCACTCGCAACCGGCATCTATCAAAAATACGGGCTGGACGTGGAAATCGTGGAGGGCGGGCCACAGGTCAACAACGCGCAACTTCTCATTGCCGGCAGGCTGACCTTCGACATCACCTCGAACTCCTTCCTGGCGCTGAATTTCGTGCAGGAGCACATCCCCTATGTCGCCATCGCAGCCGGCTTCCAGAAGGATCCGGACGCGCTGATCGCGCATCAGGGCGAGGGCGATGACAGCTTCGCGGACCTCAAGGGCAAACCGATCGCGGTTAGCACGGATACGCGGGCCAGCTGGTGGAACTATCTGAAAGCAAAATACGGATATTCCGACAGCCAGTTGCGCCCATACGGCTACAGCCTGGTGCCGTTTTTCACCA
>DAOMCN010000202.1:0-4462 GCA_035427885.1 Acidocella sp.
GAAGAGAAGTCGCGCGCCAAGGAGCGGATTTTCTCCTTCCGCTCGGAAAACCATCGCTGGGACCCGAAGAATCAGCGCCCCGAGCTGTGGAACCTCTATAACGCGCGCAAGGCCAAGGGCGAGAGCATCCGCGTTTTCCCGATTTCCAACTGGACCGAGTTGGATATCTGGCAGTATATCCATCTGGAAAATATTCCTATTGTACCGCTCTATTTCGCCGCTCCGCGCCCGACGGTGGTGCGCGACGGGCTGATCCTCATGGTGGATGACGACCGCTTCAAATTCCGCCCCGGTGAGGAGGTCAAGGAACGCTCGATCCGCTTCCGTACCCTGGGCTGCTATCCGTTGACCGGCGCGGTCGAGTCCAAGGCGACGACCCTGCCCGAGGTGATCCAGGAAATGCTCCTGACCACGACCTCAGAGCGCCAGGGCCGCGCGATCGACCATGATCAGGCGGCGAGTATGGAGAAGAAAAAACAGGAGGGGTATTTCTAATGTCCGAAACACCCGCACAGGCGAGCGCCTACCAGACCGACGCGCTGATCGCCCAGGATATCGACGCCTATCTGCTCAAGCACCAGCATAAATCGCTGCTGCGTTTCATTACCTGCGGCTCGGTGGACGATGGCAAATCCACGCTCATCGGCCGGCTGCTCTATGATTCCAAGATGATCTTCGAGGATCAGCTCGCAGCACTGGAGGCGGACTCCAAGCGCGTCGGCACCCAGGGGCAGAATATCGATTTTGCCCTACTGGTGGACGGCCTCGCTGCCGAGCGCGAGCAGGGCATCACCATCGATGTCGCGTATCGCTTCTTTGCCACCGACAAGCGCAAGTTCATCGTCGCCGATACGCCGGGCCATGAGCAATACACGCGCAATATGGTGACCGGCGCCTCGACTGCTGATCTCGCCGTGATCCTGATCGATGCGCGCAAGGGCGTATTGACCCAGACGCGCAGGCACAGCTACCTCGCCAGCCTGATCGGAATCCGCCACATCGTGCTGGCGGTGAACAAGATGGACCTGATCGGTTATGATCAGGCAAAATACGACGAGATCGTCGCCGACTACGCGAAATTCGCCGAGGGTATCGGCATTACCACGTTTACGCCAATGCCGATTTCCGGCTTCATGGGCGACAACATCACTACGAAATCGTCCAACATGCCTTGGTATTCGGGGGTGCCGCTGATCTCCTTCCTGGAGACGGTGGCGCTGGACGCTGCCGGGGAAGACGAGAAATTCCGCCTGCCCGTGCAATGGGTAAACCGGCCAAACCTCGACTTCCGCGGCTTCTCCGGGCTGATCGCCAGCGGCGCGATCAAACCGGGCGACGCGGTGCGGGTTCTACCCTCGGGCAAGACCTCGACGGTGACGCGGATTGTCACGCTGGATGGCGATCTGCCGCAGGCCGTCTCCGGGCAGTCGGTGACGCTGTGCTTTGCCGATGAAATCGACTGCTCGCGTGGCGATGTCATCACCGCCGCCGAGGCTCCCGCGCAGGTGGCCGACCAGTTCGAGGCGACAGTAGTTTGGATGGCCGACGAGGCTCTGCTGCCGGGCCGTCCGTACTGGCTGAAGCTGGGCACGCAGACGGTGACAGCGACGGTGCAACCGCCAAAATACCAGGTGAATGTGAACACGCTGGAGCACATGGCGGCGAAGACGCTGGAGCTGAACGCCATCGGCGTCGTCAATTTCGCCACCGACCGGCCGATCCCCTTCGAGCCTTACGCGCAGAACCGTACGCTCGGCGGGTTCATCCTGATCGACAAGCTGACCAACGCCACCGTCGGCGCGGGGAAGATCCATTTCTCGCTGCGTCGGGCGCAGAATGTGCATTGGCAGGCCCTCGATATCGGCCGCGAGACCCATGCGGGGCTGAAGAACCAGAAGCCCGCCGTGCTGTGGTTCACCGGGCTTTCAGGGGCGGGCAAATCCACTATCGCCAATCTGGTCGAGAAGAAGCTAGTGCGGATGAACCGTCACACCTTCCTGCTCGACGGCGATAACGTGCGCCACGGGCTGAACAAGGACCTTGGCTTCACCCAGGCTGACCGGGTGGAGAATATCCGCCGCGTCGGCGAGGTCGCCAAGCTGATGACCGATGCCGGGCTGATCGTGATCACCGCGTTCATCAGCCCCTTCCGCGCCGAGCGGCAGATGGTGCGCGATATGATGAAAGAGGGTGAATTCATCGAGATCCATATCGACACGCCGCTCGCCGATGCTGAGGCGCGCGACGTGAAAGGGCTATATAAGAAAGCCCGCGCCGGGGAGCTGAAGAATTTTACCGGAATCGACAGCCCCTACGAACCGCCCGCTTTGCCCGAGATCCATATCGACACAACGCGCATGACGCCTGAGCAGGCGGCCGAGATGATCGTAGAGATGCTGATCCCATGACCGACCTCGAACTCGCCTGCCATATCGCCCAGACGACGGGAAATCTGCTGCTGGAATTGCAGAAATCCGAGATTTTCTCGGGCAAGGCGCTGGGCAAGGCGGGGGACCGGGTCGCCAATGCGTTCATCATGGAGGCGCTGGCGGTGCAGCGGCCGGACGATGCCGTGCTCTCCGAGGAGGAGAAGGACAACGCGGCTCGGCTTAACGCGATGCGGGTCTGGATTGTCGATCCGCTGGACGGCACCCGCGAATACGGTGAGACGCGCACGGATTGGGCGGTCCACATCGCGCTCAGTATCGACGGCGCACCGGCGGTCGGCGCAGTGGCGCTGCCCGGGCTGGGGCTGGTTCTGGGCTCCAATCCGGGGCACGAGCTGCCACCTGCCGGGGCAAAGCCGCGCATGCTGGTGAGCCGCACCCGTCCCGCCGCCGAGGCCGTGGCCGTGGCCGAGGCGCTGGGCGCGGAATTGGTGCCGATGGGCTCTGCCGGGGCTAAGGCGATGGCGATCCTGCGCGGCGAGGCGGATATCTATCTGCATTCCGGCGGGCAATATGAGTGGGATAACTGCGCCCCCGCCGCCGTGGCGCTCGCCGCTGGGCTGCATGTTTCGCGCATCGACGGCGCGGCCCTGAGCTATAACCACGCCGACCCCTACCTGCCAGATCTGCTGATCTGCCGGAAGGAAGACGCCGAGAACATCCTGCGTCTGGTACGCCAGGCCGCCTGACCGCCGACCTCTGGCCAGGGCGGTGCGCGGCGTGCATATTCGCCGCGCACCAACCCTACTCAGAATAGGAAGCATTCCAGATGCACGATGTTTTTATCCTCTCAGGCCAGCGCACCGCCATCGGCGATTTCGGCAAGAGCCTGAAAGATATCCCGCCGACCAGACTGGGCGAAATCGCGATCCGCGCCGCCCTCGCGCAGAGCGGCGTCGCGCCCGCGGAAATCGGGCATGTGGTCATGGGCAACGTCATCCATACCGAACCACGCGACGCCTATATCTCGCGGGTTGCCGCCGTCGATGCCGGGATTCCGGTGGGCACGCCCGCCATGACCGTGAACCGGCTCTGCGGCTCGGGGTTACAGGCGATCCTCTCCGCCGCGCAGTCGATCATGCTGGGCGACACAGCGCTTGCCATTGGCGGCGGTGCTGAATCCATGAGCCGGGGCGGCTATCTGCTCCCCGCCGAGCGCTGGGGGGCGCGCCTTGGCGACTCCAAAGTGGTGGATATGGTCGTCGGCGCGCTGCACGACCCGTTCGGCCACGGCCACATGGGGATCACGGCTGAAAACATCGCCGCACGCTACAGCCTCTCGCGCGAACTCCAGGACGAATTCTCCGTCGAATCCCACCGCCGCGCGGCCCTCGCCATTGCCGAAGGCCGTTTCAAGTCGCAGATCACCCCGGTCGAACTGCCCTCGCGCAAAGGCACCACGATTTTCGATACCGACGAGCACGTCCGCGACGATATCTCTCAGGAAAAACTCAGCGCGCTGAAACCGGCCTTCAAGAAAGACGGCACCATTACCGCGGGTAACGCCTCCGGCCTGAACGACGCGGGTGCCGCGCTGGTTCTGGCCAGCGGCGCGGAAGTCGCGCGGCGCGGAGCAAAACCGCTTGCCCGCCTTGTCGCCTACGGACACGCCGGCGTTGAACCGGACGTCATGGGCCTCGGCCCCATACCCGCTTCGCAAATCGCCCTGAAAAAAGCAGGCCTCAATATCGCTGACATCGACATCATCGAATCCAATGAAGCCTTTGCCTCCCAAGCTTGCGCCGTTGCCCGCGACCTCGGCTTCGACCCCACCAAAACCAACCCCAACGGCGGCGCCATCGCCCTCGGCCACCCCATCGGAGCTTCAGGCGCCATCATCGCCATCAAAGCGATCTTTGAGCTCCACCGAACCCAAACCCGCTACGCCCTTGTCACCATGTGCATCGGCGGCGGCCAGGGGATTACCGCGATCTTCGAGCGAGTTTAACCAAGCGACCAGGGGGGGGCGTCACTCCCTGGTGCATTCTCCGTTGCACGGCAACGCTTTGGCCCTA
>DAOMCN010000203.1:0-4429 GCA_035427885.1 Acidocella sp.
TGGCATCGGTTGTAAGGGGCAAATGCATCGGGGCGAGGCGGGCGCGGCCCAACCGGCGGGCGAGGAGTACGTCCTCCATCAATGGCGCGTCCGGCATGCCGCCGATAGCGGCTAGGAGATCGCTGTGGATGAGCAAGGCCTGATCGCCATAGGGCAGGCGCCAAAGCGCGCAGCGCAGCGCCACGCCGCACTCCAGCACGCGGGCGCGCGGGTCGGCGCTGGCAAAGCAGAGTTTGCCGTAATAGGCGCAGGCGGCGCTGGCGGAACTGAGGGTTTGGCGCAGAGTCTCTTGCCAGCCGGGGGAAAACAGCGTGTCGGCGTGGAGGAGTAGCAGCCAGGGGGTGGACGAGGCTGCGATGCCTCGGCTCAGTTGTCCGCCGCGTCCAGGCGGGCCGGTAATGACGCGCGCCCCGGCGGCGCGGGCAATGTCCTCGGTGCCGTCGGCGCTGCCGCCGTCGCTGATGATGAGGGGGAGCGTCTCTCCGGCCTCGGCGAGACAGGCGAGGAGGTTTGGCAGGTGCGCGGCCTCGTTCAGCGTAGGGATGACCACGGTGATTTGCAAAGGCTCAGTCATTTGAGGGTGATTTCGTCTCGGTGGGCAGGACAGCGCCGCGCCGCCACGCGAAAAAGCGCGACAGCAGCGCCAAGCCCCGCCCCGAGGCGTGTTTTTGCCGCCACAGCCCGACGACGGCGCGGATGGCTTCCGAGCGCGTGGGGTAGGGGTAGATCACGCCCAGTAGTTTCTTGAGGCCGAGATTGTGCTGCATGGCGATGGTGAAGCCGGTTAGGATTTCGCCCGCATTGCTGCCAACGATGGTGACGCCGAGGATTTTATCGCGACCTTTTTGGGTGAGTACCTTTACAAAACCATCGGTGTCCGCTTCGGCGATGGCGCGGTCGAGGTCGGTAAAACTGTAGTGCGTCACTTCATAGGCCAGGTTTTGCGCCTCGCGCTCGTTTAACCCGACGCGGGCAATTTCGGGGCTGGTAAAGGTGACGGCGGGGACGGCGCGGTAGCGGGGTTTGAAACGCCAGAATGGGGCAAGCAGCGCGTTCAGCGCAGCGTATCCGCCCTGGAACCCTGCGGTGTGGGTGAATTGGTACGGACCGGCAACATCGCCGCAGGCGAGGATGTTGGGATAGAGGGTTTGCAGCCAGGCGTCGGTTTCGATGGTTTTTGTCTTTGTCGGCGCAATGCCGAGGGTTTCCAGACCGTAGCCGGTGGTGCGCGGCTTACGGCCGATGGCGACGAGAAGGCGATCGAAGCCGATGCTGACGCGCTGCGCGTCTTGCTCGGCGCGTAGCAAGAAGCCGCTGGCGTCGTGCAGAATTTCGGTGGCACGGTGGCCGGTTAAAACAGTCACGCCCTCGCGCTCCAAGGCGGTTGTGATGGCGGCGGAGACTTCATCATCCTCGCGCAGCAAGAGCCGGTTGGCCATTTCAACCAGCGTCACCGCGCTGCCTAGGCGCGCAAAAGCCTGCGCCATTTCACAGCCGATCGGCCCGCCGCCGAGAATGATTAAGCGGGCGGGCAGGGCCTCGATGTCCCAAAGCGTTTCCGAAGTGGCGTAGGGGCAGTCAGACAAGCCGGGAATCGGCGGCACGAAAGGTTCCGCTCCGGCGGCGATGATGATGGCGCGAGTGGTGATTTTGCGCCCATCCACCGAGACGCACCAAGGGGATTCAATCATCGCGCGGCCCTGGCGGACATCCACGCCGAGGCCCGTGTAACGCTCTGCGGAGTCATGCGGGGCGATGCCGTCCACCGCTGCTTTTACCGCCGCGCGGGCCTGGGCAAAACTCAAGCCGTGTCTGGCCGCGTGGAGCAGGGCTTTGGAGGGCACGCAGCCGGTGTTGAGGCAGTCTCCGCCCATGTGCGCCTGCTCGATGAGCGTGACCTTGGCGCGGACGGCGCTGGCGACATAGGCGCTCACCAGCCCGGCCGCGCCGCCGCCAATGACCACGAGATTGCGATCGAATTTTTTTGGCCGCTTCCATTTGGCGTAGCGCTTGCGGACGGAAAACAGATCGCGGATACGCGGCGCGGCGAGGGGTAGAGCGGCCAGGAGCAGCAGGCCGGTGACGAGCCTGGGCGTGAGGATGGCGCCGTGATGCCCCAGCGTGGCGAGGCTTGCACCTGCGTTCACGTAGATCAGCGTCGCTGGGAACATGCCGAGCTGGCTGGCGAGGTAGAAGCGGCGCAACGGGAGTTTGGTCAGCCCGGCCAGCAGGTTCACGGCGAAGAAGGGAATGGCAGGAACCAGACGCAGCGAGATGAGGTAGAGCGCGCCGTCGCGGGCGATGCCTTCGTTGATACGGGTGAACAAAACGGGGAACCGCGCCAGGGCGAAGCCGCGGAGCAGAAACCGGGCGGTGAGGAAGGCAAGGCTGGCGCCGATGGAGGCGGCGAAGGAAACCAGTAGCGCGCCCTCGGCGACGCCAAACAGCGCCCCGGCGCCGAGCGTTAGCAGCGTCGCGCCGGGGAAGGAAAGCGCCGTCGCCACCACATAAAAGGCGAAATAGGCGGCGAAGGCTTTGAGCGGGTGCTGGGCGTTCAACGTAGTGGCGGCGCGCTGAACATCGCTGGGGTTCAGCGCGAAGGCCAGCGCCACGAGGACGAGGAGCAGGACAGAGAACAAGACGGCGCGGACCATACCGGGCCTGGGTTTGGCAAGGGCGGCGCTCATCGGGCGCTCATACAGGACGAGGCGCCGAAGACGCAGAACTGGGCGCAGTGCGGGTGGTCCAGCGTGACGCCGCGCGCGGCCTGCGCCAGTGTGGACCCAAGCTCGAAGCGCGGCGCGTAAGGCAACAGCGTGCAGGCGACGATGCTGGCCCGCGCCGCGCCCTTGCGTTGCACCGCCATGCGCGAGGTGCGGCACATGGCGTCCGCCCCGCGCGGGCGCAGCGCTGCCCAGGCTGCGGCGCTGACGCCGGGGACGGGGTTGGGTTTGCTCATCTCGGCGAACAGCACGAGATGGTCCGGGTTGAAGGCATCGATGTTGAACGCCTCCGCTGCGAACAGGGTTGCGAACCCGGCGCGGGTGGTGGCCTCGTCTTCCGCCGCCGGGTCGAAGCGCGCCGCGACAGAAGGCGCGAGGCCCGCCGCGAACAGGGCGCGCAGCCCGGCCAGTGCAGGCGCCCAAGCGCGCGCCCCGCGCAGGGCCTCATGCCCGGCCTGGGTAAAATGATCGAGCGACACGCGCACCGCCAACTGCGCGCCGAATACCGCGTGCAGGCCCGCCAGCGCGGTGAGATGGCGCTGCATCGGCAGCATGCCGTTGGTCAGCACCAGGGCGCGATATCCGCGCCGTAGCGCGCCCTCGAGCATTGCCAGGATGTCCGGGTTCATGAACGGCTCGCCGCCGGTGAAGCCGATTTCATGCAACGACGGCGCGGCGCTGGCCTCAACGAGCAGGCGGTTGAACTCGGCCAGGGGAAAGTAGGCGAGCCGGTCGTTGCGCGGGCTGCTCTCGATGTAGCAATCCGCGCAGGCCAGATTGCACAGCGTGCCGGTGTTGAACCACAGCGTCTCCAACCGTTCCAGCGCCACCACGGCGTCCGCCGCGGGAGGTAAGGCGGGGTGCGGGGTCGCCGTCATCGCCCGTTCGGCCAGGGGCAGAGAGTCTAGGTTCGGCCAGATGCCGCTCTCGAGCGCGCCCGCATATTCTTCGGGCAATTTGGCGCGGCGCATGGCGGCGGCGGCGGCGGCGTGGTCGTAGGTGAGCGGGTGGGAGGCGAGGGAAAAACCGTCGTGCGCCGGGGCGAGGATGGAATACCAGCCGCGCGGCGTGCCGTCATTGGCGGGCAGGCCGATGACCCCGGCATTGTGCCATATCTGGTCGCCGATGATGCGGGTGAAGCCAAGGCCGCAATGCCCGGCGATGACGCCATCGCAACGCGTGCGGGCGATTTCCTCGGCGAACAACCCATCTGGGGCCGAGGCATAGACAAAGCGGTTGATACGGCTGGGTGCGCCGTGGACGATGGCGAGGCGCTTGCCGCCGATGGTGAGGTCGATGCGGCGCGGCAGGGACGCCATCCAGCGTCTGGCCTGGGCGTTGAGGCGCGTGCGGGCATAGCCGAACCAGGCGGCGGAAAGACGGTCGCAGGCCGAGCCAGGGGCGAAGCCGCAGCCGCAATCGGGGGCATCGGCGGCGAGTTGTTCTTCGCAGTTGCCCATAACCGTGGCGATACCCGCCTCGCGGAGCAGATCGGCGCAGGCTTGAGGGTCGGCGCCATAGGCCACGACATCCCCGGTGCAGATGATGCGCGATGCGGGAATGCCGTGCGCGCGCGCCGCCTCCAGCAACGCCGTGGTCGCCTGAAGTTACTGTAGCAGCCGCCAAAGATCAGCACCGCGGCGTCGACGGTGATGATCGGCAGCGGTGCGTCAAACATGGGAGACGGCCTCCAGCGCCTGACCGCG
>DAOMCN010000204.1:0-4424 GCA_035427885.1 Acidocella sp.
GCCTTCGAGATGCCGCCGCATGCGCAGATGTCCGCAGCCCAGGTGTTGCTGATGCGCTCGGCTATCGCAGCGTTCTGGGAGAAGCCGTATGACCAACGCCTGGTGCGCTGGGGTACGCGCCTGCACGACGAATTTCTGCTGCCGCATTATGTCGAGGCGGATTTGAAGGATTCGCTGCAGGAGCTGGAAGGGTTGGGCTTTGGCCTGAACCCGGAATGGTTCGCGCCGCATCTTGAGTTCCGTTTTCCGCAGGTCGGCGAAATCGCTGTGCGGGATATGCGCGTTGAGCTGCGCCATGCGCTCGAACCTTGGCATGTGCTGGGCGAGGAGCAGACGTCTTCAGGTACGGCGCGCTATGTGGACAGTTCGGCCGAGCGCCTGCAAACCAAGGTCTCTGGCTGGGTGGACGAGCGCTATACCCTGGCGTGCAACGGCGTGGCGCTGCCGCTGCAACGCACCGAGGTCGCGGGCGAATACGTCGCGGGCGTGCGTTTCAAGGCGTGGGATCCGTATTCGGCGCTGCATCCGACGATCCACGCGCAGGTGCCGCTGGTATTCGATGTGTACGACAAATGGTCAGGTCGCAGCGTCGGCGGGATGAGCCATCATGTCGCGCATCCGGGCGGGCTGGCTTATGAGGATTTCCCCGTCAACGCCAACTCCGCCGAGGCGCGCAGGCGTTCGCGCTTCTTTCCCTTCGGGCACCAGAGCGGGCCGATGGCGGAGCCTAAATCCGTGCAGGGGCCGGAATATCCGCGCACGCTGGATCTGCGCCGCCGTGGTTAAGGCACTGCTGCGCAAGGTGCGCCGCTTCATGCAGGCGGAGGTGATGGACGAACTCGCACGTCTGCGCGCCGAGGTGGCGCAGGCAACCGCGCTGGCGCAGCAGATGGAGGCGGCTCTGCTTAGCCTGGCGCTGATCAAGGGGCAGGAGAAGGACTAAAGCGCCTCCAGCAGCAGCCTTGCGTAGCGCGGCATGCTGTAGGTTTGGCAATATTCTCGGCGTTCGGCTTCCGTGTCGCGGGGCCTGCCCAGGGTTTGCGCCAGCGCCTCGGCGATCAACGCTGGATTGAGCAGATCGGGTACGCGGGCGATATAGCCGGGGGCGAAGATATTGTCCGCGAGGTCCTGGTTGGCGACGCCGGGCAGGCCGGCGGCGACGCAATCTTGCAACGCACCCGAGATGTTGCCGGGCTGGCCTTCGCGCAGTTGCAGCGCGGCGTCGGCGGCGAGGAGGTGGTTGGGGTAGGTGGCCTCGGTGGCAAGATCCTCTCCGAAGACCACGCGATCACCAAGGCCGAGGCGTGCCGCGAGGGCTTTGTAGGCGACGACATGGGAAGTTGCCTCGCCCACGAAGATAAGCCTGCACGGGGTTAGGCTGCGCAGCTGCGCGAAGGCGTGTAGTGCAACCTCGATGCCTTTTTGCGCGGTGATGAAGCCAAAGCTGGCGATGATTTTTTCTCCCTCCGGCAAATTGAGCGCGCGGCGTGCGGCGCTGCGGGCGGAGGGGGCGAGCGTGCCGGGGAAGGGCCGGTAGATGGCGAAGGGCAGGTGCTTTGCCGCGACGCAGAAGCGCGCACGCACCAGTGCGGCGGGTTGCGGGCTGTGGAAGATCAGTGGGTGGGCGGCGATGGCGAGGTCGCGCAGGAAACTCGCCTCGCGCTGGGTTTCGTCCCGCGCCCAAGCGATGATTTCGGCCTCGCTGACGGGACGGCCCAGTTCGCGGCACGCGATTTGCGCGGCGGCGGCAGGCCCGCGCGCGGTGGCCAGGCCGAGCAGGCGCGAGTCGTGGCAGAGGGCGGCGCTGCCGTATTGCAGGGCGAGGTCGTAGGCGCGCGTATGGTGCTGCGAATTGCCGATAACGGAGAGGATATGGTCGAACCGTCGGTCCAGATGGACCAGGGCGGAGAGGTTGCGCCCGGAAAAGACGGTGAGGCGGGTCAGGGGGGTTAACGCGGAGATCAGGGCGGCGGAGTGGTCGGCAATGCCGGATTTGGCTGGGGGCAGCGGAGTGAGCAGAGCGAGATGGGGCAGCGCACCGCGCAGGACCGCGGGGGATTTTAGCGCGAGGGGGCTCCAGATTTTTGTAGTCACGGCGGATGGGGTAAAATTTCGCAGGCGCTGCGCCTGGGCTTCGCGGATGACGGCGCGGCGCGCTGGGGAGGTCACGATTTCCTCCAGGATGGCGGCAAGGGCGGGCGCGTCCTGCGGGGCAAAGCGCTGGGCCGGGTCTGGGACCAACTCGCGATGAGCCGGGATGTCCGAGACGATGGCGGGGCTGTGCGCGGCCATTGCCTCGATCACGGGTAGGGAGAAACCCTCGGCGTAGGAGGGGGTAACGACGCAATAGGCCTGGGCGAAGAGGCGGCGCAGATCGGCGTTGGCGACATGTCCGGGCAAGGAGACCTGGGTGATGGCGCGCAGGCGGGCGGCGGTTTCGGGTGTGCAACTGCCGCCGATGATGAGTGGGATTTGTCGTAAAACGGGGCTGGCGGCGTGGGCGCGGGCGAGGGTTTCCGGGTTTTTGCGCGTGTCGCCGCCTCCGGCCATGAAGATGTGGCGCGGCGGTTCGGGGGGGATGTCGTGCATCCAGTCGGACAGGGCGACGCCGGTGATATGTGTGCGGACCGGGCCGAAAAGCGCGAACAGGCGGGCCTGGCTGGCGGCTGAGATGGGAAAGAAAACGTCGTATTGACGCAGCCACGCGAGGGCGGTGGCATATTCCAGGCGCCTGGCCGGGGTGGTCAGGTAGGTTTCCTGTGCGTCGTAGGGGATAAAATCATAGACGACGGCGGCTTTAGTGATGTTCGGATCGCGCAGCAGCCGGGCTAAGGCGAGTGGGTCGCGGCCCATCGGCGAGGGGTTGAGAAAGACGCTGCCTTGGGCAATGGCGGGCAGATAAGCGTGCGGGGTGAGGCTGGCGGCGCGGGCGGTGATGTCCTCAGGCAGCGGGGGGAGGGTTGGGTCGATCAGCCCGATGAAGGGTTCCGGGGCGGCGTTGATGATGCAGCGCGCATGGTTGCCGATGCCGCGCTCGGCGTAATCAGGGTCTTGCAGGCAGCGCAGGTCGATGATCAGGCACGGGGGCATTGGCGAAAATTCTGGTCCGGTTGTAGATCGACAGTAATGTGCTTTACGGTTTTTGACGAATGAGACGGATTACGGGTTTGCGCCTCCCCTTGGCGCATGATGAGACACAGCTGCGAGCGGCGGTTTGTGCCGCGTTTGGCGTGCCAGACGCGACGTTGCTTAGCTATACGGTGTTTCGCCGCGCCTGGGACGCGCGCAAGAAGAGCGACATCTCGCTGGTCTATACCATCGACGCCGAGCTGGCTGGCGAGGTCAGCGCGGGTGAACCGACGCCCGATGTGGGCTATAAATTTGTTGCACAGGCAAAGGCGCCCCCCAGGCTGCGGCCGATTGTGATAGGCACCGGGCCGTGCGGGATCTTTGCTGCACTGGTGCTGGCGCAGATGGGATTCGCGCCGATGATCCTGGAGCGCGGCAAGGTCGTGCGCGAGCGTACCAAGGATACCTGGGGGCTGTGGCGCAAGGGGGTGCTAAACCCGGAGTCCAATGTGCAATTTGGCGAGGGCGGGGCGGGGACGTTCTCGGACGGGAAGCTCTATTCGCAGATCAAGGACCCGAACCATCTCGGCCGCAAGGTGCTGACCGAGTTCGTCGAGGCTGGGGCGCCAGGGGAGATTCTCTACGTCGCCAAGCCACATATCGGTACGTTTCGCCTGGTTGGGATGGTGGAAACCCTGCGCGCCAAGATCGAGGCGCTGGGCGGGGAGTATCGCTTTGGCGCGAAGGTCTCCGATATTGAGATCGTGGATGGCGCGGTGCAGGCGGTGGTGCTGGAATCGGGCGAGCGGATCGAGACACGGCATGTGGTGCTGGCGATCGGGCATAGTGCGCGCGATACCTTCGCCATGCTGCATCAGCGCGGCGTGTTCATGGAGGCCAAGCCGTTCTCGGTTGGGTTCCGTATCGAGCATCCGCAGTCGATGATCGACAAGTACCGCTTTGGCAGCTTCGCCGGGAACCCGATCCTCGGGGCGGCTGACTACAAGTTGGTGCATCATGCGGGCAATGGGCGCTCGGTCTATAGCTTCTGCATGTGCCCCGGCGGCACTGTGGTCGCGGCGACTTCCGAGCCGGGGCGGGTCGTCACCAACGGCATGAGCCAGTATTCGCGCAACGAGCGCAACGCCAATGCCGGCATGGTCTGCGCCATCAGCCCCGAAGACTACCCGCAAGACGCCGAGAGCTTTGCCTGGGCCTTCGACGGCAAGACCTTCGGCGTCGAAAAGCTGCAAAAAGGCGAGCATCACCCGCTCTCCGGCATTGTGCTGCAGCGCCAGTTGGAGTCCCAAGCCTATGTGCTCGGCGGCCAGAACTACAGTGCGCCCGGCCAGCTC
>DAOMCN010000205.1:0-4419 GCA_035427885.1 Acidocella sp.
CATGACCTTGCCATGTTCCGCCGTCAGGTGGGCGATCAAAGCGAGCGCCGCCTCGGTGGCGACGACTCGCTCTGGTTTTGCGACCATTCTGCGCGCGGCTTAGAAGAAGCCTAGGGCTTTGGGGCTGTAGCTGACCAGGAGGTTCTTGGTCTGCTGGTAGTGGTCGAGCATCATCTTATGGTTCTCGCGGCCGATGCCCGACTGCTTGTACCCGCCGAACGCGGCGTGCGCCGGGTAGAGGTGGTAGCAGTTGGTCCACACGCGCCCGGCCTTAATGCCGCGGCCCATGCGATACGCCGTGTTGCCGTCGCGCGACCACACCGCGGCGCCGAGGCCGTAGAGCGTGTCGTTCGCCAGCGCCAAAGCTTCAGCTTCGTCCTTGAAGGTTGTCACCGCCAGCACCGGTCCAAAAATTTCTTCCTGGAAGATGCGCATCTTGTTGTGGCCCTTGAAGATCGTCGGCTCGATGTAGAAGCCGCCGTTGATCGAGGAATCCACCGTTGGCGTGCCGCCGCCGATCAGCAACTCAGCGCCTTCCTCTTTGCCGATGGCGATGTAGGAGAGGATTTTCTCGACCTGCTCGGCGGATGCCTGCGCGCCGATCATCGTCGAGAGGTTCAGCGGGCTGCCCTGCTTGATCGCCTTCACACGAGCCAGAACGCGCTCCATGAAGCGCTCGTAGATGCTCTCCTGCACCAGCGTGCGCGACGGGCAGGTGCAGACCTCGCCCTGGTTGAAGGCGAACAGCACCGCGCCTTCGATCGCCTTGTCGAGGAAATCGTCATCGGCGGCCATCACGTCTTCAAAGAAGATGTTTGGCGACTTGCCGCCCAGCTCCAGCGTTACCGGGATCAGGTTGTGGCTGGCGTATTGCATGATCAGGCGGCCCGTCGTCGTCTCGCCGGTGAAGGCGATCTTGGCGATACGGTTGGACGAGGCCAGGGGCTTACCGGCTTCGAGGCCAAAGCCGTTGACGATGTTGAGCACGCCGGGCGGCAGCATGTCGCCCACCAGCTCGGCCAGCACCAGGATGCTGACCGGCGTCTGCTCGGCGGGTTTGAGCACGACGCAGTTGCCCGCGGCCAGTGCAGGGGCGAGTTTCCAGATCGCCATCAGGATCGGGAAGTTCCAGGGAATGATCTGGCCAACGACGCCGAGCGGCTCGTGGTAATGATACGCGACGGTCTCTTCGTCGATCTGCGAGAGGCTGCCTTCCTGGGCGCGCACGCAGGCGGCGAAATAGCGCAGATGGTCGATGGCGAGCGGAATATCGGCAAAGGTCGTCTCGCGGATCGGCTTGCCGTTATCAACGGTCTCGGCATAGGCGAGCAGGTCCAGATTCTGCTCCATCTTGTCGGCTATGCGGTTTAAGATCAGCGCGCGCGCGGCAGGCGAGGTCTTGCCCCAGGCTTCGGCGGCGGCATGTGCGGCGTCCAGCGCCAGGTTGATGTCCGCCTCGGTCGAGCGCGCCGCCTGGGTGAACACCTGACCCGTGATCGGCGAAACATTATCAAAATATTGACCGCCGACAGGGGGCGTGAACTTGCCGCCGATGAAATTGTCGTAGCGGGCTTTGAAAGAGAACCCGGCGACGGCGCTCCCGGCGAGCGGGGCAATGGCTGCATCAAGCATCTTTGTTTCCTCTTCAATTACTTAAAAACTTAGGCAAGCCCTTCTCGTGAGGGCTTGAGAAACAAAATGCAATTACTGTGCCAGAAGCTGCACATTCATAAATAAGGGATTTTGGGCATGTGCTAATGTGTCGGCTATACATTAATCCGTACCAAAAAAGGACACCGCGCCAAAACAGAGCGTTAATCTACTGCTGGGCGGCGGCACAATCTGCCCCACGCGAAAAATCCTACAACAATCCAACCCCATGAGCCTGGCAGCACGATAGAGATCAGTGTGAGCGCTTTTGAGAGAGATCTTGCCGACAAGACATGCTGCGCGTGAACGCTTACGCGCGCGATCAGCCCCCTTTTCGGACGGGATGCGCGGGGGGAAGCCAGGCTTGCAGATGTGGGCGCAATGCGTTGTCAGGCACTTTGACGAGATCCTTGTGCAATATACCAGCGATTTTTTCATGCGTCGCCGGATTGAGCGCGTCTCGCAGGGTGTTCAGGCTATCGGCGGGTGCTACGATTACGAGGGTATCAAAAGCGCGATCATCGGCCATTTCATTCAGTTGCTGGGCGACAAACCGGGAAAATTTTTCCTTCTCGAGCATATGCAGGTCGTGACGCGGCGCAATTGCGTGATGCACCGTCGCCTTGCTGTGGAAAGAGGCGCCTGGGTGGTCCGAGCCGAGATCGGAGGAGCGTTCGTGGGCGGAGGTCGAATCAAAAAGCTGGACGGTTCGCAGCACATTATCTTGGCCAGGCCGGACCATGCGCGCATGTTCACCGTCGGTAAGAACAACCAGCAGTCTGGACTGTTTGGGCATGACACGCTCCCCCAAATCACGGCATTACGAAGATTTTTTGAAGCCGTTGCTGTACATGGTCAGGAATTTCCAGCCATAGTCGCGCATAAGGTCGCTGGAGTGCCGCATTTTGGCAACCAGCTTCTCGGTGTGTTCATGTTGTTGTTCAAAATACCCGTTGAGCGTCGCGCTTAAGTTTTCGCCTGGTTTGGGTGGGGAAAGCGTGTTGCGCATATGCTCTACCTCCAGGTGGAGCAATTCACGCTGGTCTTCCAGGAAATCATGCGAGGCCTTCGCAATAAGTTCGTTCGCCTGCGTGAAGAAAGTGGCGTTTCGCTTTTGTGTTTCGGCGAATTCGCCAGACGACAAAATATCCGCGACACGATTCTTGGAAGGGGCGGAAGTTTGTGTTTCAACCATACTCTCTATCTCCTGATGATTCGTAATTTTTTATTCCGAGGCGAAATCCTGGTCCTTACCACAAATGTATATTTTTATTTGCTCAAAAACGATTTTCTTTAGGAGAGCAATTCCATTTGCCTGGTTTCTTGTGGCTTGGGTGCATACAAAAATCGCCTTAGAAGAAAACGATAGCATGGCCCTGGGACGGCGACGTTTGACTTGAATCAATCTGCGTGACGGATTTCCGATTATCAATGTTATATTAATTTGATTGAAAATTTTTGCGGTTTTGTTTGGGAATAAGTTTTTTTGGGGGGACCGCTCAAAACGGCGTGAAATTCGTTCTGCGCGGGCAGCGGACTACAGGGGAAGGTCGAGTTGCGGATTTATGCCAGGGGCTGTGTCGTCTTCCAGGGAGGACAGCGAGACGCCGAGCAGCCGGATGCCCCGGTTGCCCAGGAATACGGGATCTAGAAGGGCATAGGCGCATTGTTCGAACGCGGCGCGGCTGGTGAGCGGCGATGCGGTGGTGCGGCTGCGCGTGATCTGTTGGAAATCTGCGTATTTAACCTTCAGTGTTACCGTGCGTCCGTGCGTTGCGGTCTTTTCGCAATGGCGCCAGACTTTCTCCAGGATTGGCCGCATCGCCTCACGTGCCGCTTCGAAGCTGACGAGGTCATTCAGGAAGGTGTTCTCTGCGCCGATTGACTTGCGGACGCGGTCGGCGCGGACGGGGCGTTCGTCGATACCACGCGCGATCGAATAATAATAAAATCCCGATTTACCGAAGTGCTGTTGCAGGAAGGGGAGGGGTTTTGTGCGTAGATCCAGGCCGGTGGCGATGCCGAGTCGGTTCATCTTCGCCGCTGTCGCGGGGCCGACGCCGTGGAATTTCTTGATCGGCAGGGTTTCGACAAAGGCCGCGCCCATTTTGGGCGTGATCACGAAGAGGCCGTCAGGTTTGCGGTGGTCGGAGGCGAGTTTGGCCAAGAATTTGTTGTAGGAGATGCCGGCGGAGGCGGTCAGGCAGGTGGCGGCACGGATTTTTACGCGAATCTCCTCCGCGATCTGCGTGGCCGACGCGAGACCTGGAAAATTTTCGGTCACGTCGAGATATGCCTCATCCAGGGAGAGCGGCTCGATCAGGGCGGTGTATTGCGCGAAAATGTCACGAATTTGTTGTGAGACGGCTTTGTACACGTCGAATCGGGGCGGTACGAAGACCAACCCGGGACATTTGCGCTGGGCTGTAACGGATGGCATCGCCGAATAGACGCCAAATTTGCGCGCTTCGTAACTCGCCGCCGCAACGACGCCGCGCGACCGCGCATACCCGACTGCCACAGGCTTGCCGCGCAACCCCGGCGCGTCGCGCTGCTCGACCGAGGCGTAGAAGGCGTCCATGTCGATATGGATGATTTTGCGCGGTGGCGCGCAGGGGGCGGTTTCCGGCATGGAAGGCGTTATAAACCGCCGTACACAAAAAACCGACCATTCCAACTGGAATGGCAGGATTTTAAAGATTTATGAGGTACGGTGGCTGGGGGACCTGGATTCGAACCAAGGCTGCCCGGGTCAGAGCCAGGAGTTCT
>DAOMCN010000206.1:0-4379 GCA_035427885.1 Acidocella sp.
TCTGCATCCCCCGGCAGCCGCAACAGCCGGACCGCGACGGGAATAAACACCAGCACGCCAATGGCCAGCGCCGTACCGACCACAGCCACCAAAGTCATCCCCAGCGAGATCATCTGGAAACGGATGATGCCGCGAGCCTCGTGTTCTTCATACGCCAGCGTGAGCGCGTTGATGATCGACTTCATCCCCGTCGAGGACGACCACAGCGAGAGCAGCAGGCTGAGCACGAAATTAATCCCGAGTCCC
This sequence comes from Acidocella sp., assembly GCA_035427885.1. Taxonomy (GTDB): domain Bacteria; phylum Pseudomonadota; class Alphaproteobacteria; order Acetobacterales; family Acetobacteraceae; genus Acidocella. The sequence goes on from DAOMCN010000206.1 coordinate 247, forward strand.
CGCGCCGGCTGCGCGACCAGGCTCTGGATGCGCCCCGAGATCAGCACATAAGCCTCCGGCGGCATGAAGCCGCGCAGATAATGCAGCTGCGGCTGCACCGTATCGGGATTGTAGACGAGCCCGTAGAGCGAGATCAGCATGGTGATCGTGGGAAACAGGGCCAGAGTCGCGTAAAACGCGCAACCTGCCGCAACCAGCCCAACCCGCTGCGTCGCCGTCGCCCGCCCCGCCGCCAACAGCGCGCGCCGGAGCATCGGCCCATGTGCGCGGTTGAGAATCCGCCCGATCATGCCCTTAGCGTAGAGTTTTCGCGACACCAATCAAATGCGTCACGCAACCGACATAAACCCGCTCCCCTCCGCGCCCAGGAGGAACGCCCGCACCGCGGCAATGGAGACCGCGTCCATCAGCGCCGGCGCATGTCCCGTATCTGGCACGATATACCCCTTGGCCCCATCCTTGAGCATCCGCTCGAAGGTCTCGGGCAACAACAAATCGCTCTGCTCCCCGCGGATCGTCAGCAGCGGCATTTTGATCATTTCCCAGAGCGGCCACAGGTCCACATCCAACGGCACGGTACCGCGCATCGGCTCGATGATCTTCGGGTCGAAATGCATCGCCAGCGTCCCCGCCCCCGTCTGGTCAAGCACCGAGCGCGCCGAATAACGCGCCATATGGGCCCATTGCGCATCGGTCAGCTTGCCAAACGGCGCATGCACCTCGCGCAAATGCGCTTCCAGCGTCGCCATATTGGCGAAACGCTCAGGCGCCCCCACCATGTAATCGCGGATCCGCTTGAGCGAGGCCGCCGGGATCAACGGCCCGACATCGTTGAGCACCATGCGCTTGATCGGCGTATTCTGCGCCGCCGCAACCATCATCCCGCAAATACCGCCGAGCGAGGTGCCGACCCAGGAAACCGGTTTGCCCAACGCCGCCAGCAGATGCGACAGCGCCACGACATAGCTCGGCGGCTGATACGCCATCGGCTCAGCCAGCCAGTCGGATTTCCCGCGGCCCGGCAGGTCCGGGCAGATAACATGAAACCGATCCTCGAGCGCCGCCGCCAGCATATCGAAATCCCGCCCGTTGCGCGTCAGCCCATGCACGCAGAGCACAGCCGGCGCCGCCGGATTGCCGAACTCGACATACGCCATCTTGTAGAATTTTGTGCCGAGTAGGTACTGCACCGAATTTGCCCGCGCCATGTTTTCAGCCCCTCTATATGATGCCGTCTCTACGCTATCGACCGCATGAAAGCACTTCGTTAAGGCTAGATCATGCCCGCGGCCGCCACAACCACAGCACGCAACGCCCTGATCGCCGCCGTCGTTGGCATGAGCGCCGCGCTGAGCCTGACCCTGCTCACGCTGCTGCTGCGCCAACAAACCTCCCTTAATAGCGACTTCATGGCCTTCTGGTCCTTCCCGCGCTTCGCTGCGCACCACCAGATCGCCCAAATCTACAATGCCGCCGCGCTCCAGAGCTTCCAGCAATCCCTCTACCCCGGCTTCAAGAGCTTTTACCCTTATCTCTACCCGCCAACCTTTCTACTGCCGAGCTGGTGGCTGCGTTTCTTCTCCGTCTCGGCGGCGCAAACCCTCTGGACCCTCGCGGGCCTGGTCTTGCTCGCCGCTGCTTCCAGCGCCACCTTTTCGCGCCGCCGCTGGTTCGTTCTCGCCACGATGCTGGCCAGCCCCGCCTCGCTGCTCAACATCGCCACCGGCGAGACCGCCTATTTCACCTCCGCCCTGCTACTCTTCGGCCTGACCGCCCTGCCCAAACGCCCGATCCTGGCCGGCATCGCCTTCGGCTTGCTAACCTTGAAACCCCAGCTCGGCGTCCTCGTCCCCATTCTTCTCCTGGCGCGCATGGAAGGCCGCGCCATCCTCGCCGCCAGCCTGACAGCCGGAACGCTGATTGCCCTCTCCTGCGTAGCCTTCCCGGCCCGGCTCTGGCTGCTCTGGGCGCAAACCCTGCCCGCCTATCAGAGCGACTATTTCACCAGCTCCGGTCTGAACCTGAACATCCTTGTCACCCCGGCCGCCAACCTGGTGACGCTCGGCGCCCCTCCCGCCGCCGCATGGATAGTGCAGGCCGCCGTCGCCTTCGTAATCGCCGCCGTAGTGTTCTGGTCCGCCCGCCGCGCCCCCTACAAGCTCACCGTCGCCCTGTTGCTGACCGGCAGCTTCCTCGCCGTGCCGCACGCCTATGCCTACGACTCAATCCCCCTGACCGCCGCGATGGCCCTCGCCCTGCGCGCTGAAACCCCGCTCTGGCAAGCGCTGCTTGGCGCGCTGGTCTATCTCGCCCCGCTGGCCCTGCTAACCCCGGCGGCGCATTGGTTCCTCTATTCCCTGCCCGAGGCGTTACTCTTCGCCACCCGCGCGGCGCATTATCGGCCAATGAGCCAAACCATCCTGCCGCAGCCCAGTCCTGAATGGCTCCTGACCCAAGGCGTCCCCTTGCGCCGCCTCTTCGCCTTTGCACTGGATTGCATCCTGATTTCCGTGCTGAGCTGGGGGCTGGCCATCTTCTTCGGCATTTTCGGCTTCTTCACCCTGGGACTGGGCTGGCTGGCGCTGCATATCCTGCCCTTTCTGCCGTGGCTCTATTTCACCCTGCTGATCGGCTCGGAAGGCGCCACCCCCGGCCAGCGCGCCCTCGGCCTCGCGATGCGCCAGGACGCCACCCTTGCCCCGCCCAATCTGGCCCAGGCGCTGGTCTGGACGCTCCTGCTCTGGCTCAGCTTTGTCTTCGCCGGTCTGCCGTTCCTGCTCGCCCTGGTCAGCCCGCGCCACCGCGCGGCGCATGACCTGCTCTCGGGCCTTGTCGTCGTCCGCCACCCGCAAATCAATTATTGACGTAGCCGTACTAAGCCCCAAACATAGAGCCAATGAGTTTCAAATCCGCCCGTCGTCCGCACTTCTTCTACACGACCTCACCCCTGCCCTGCCCGTATCTGGCCGGTCGTCTGGAGCGCAAGGTGGTAACCGAGCTCGCGGGCGTTACGGCCGAGAGCCTGCATGACCGCCTCTCGCGCGGCGGCTTCCGCCGTAGTCACAACATCGCCTACGCCCCGGTCTGCCCCTCCTGCAACGCCTGCGTGCCGATCCGCATCCGCGCCCAGGATTTTACGCCAAATCGCACCCAAAAGCGCATCAGTCGGCTGAACGCCGACCTCCTGGTCCGGGAGATGCCGCCGCGCGCCACCACCGAGCAATATCAGCTCTTCCAGTCCTACCAGCAAGCTCGCCACGGCGACGGCGACATGGCGAGCATGAGCTTCTATGACTACCGCGCGATGGTCGAGGACACGCCGATCGAAACCTCCATCATCGAATTCCGCCTGCCCAGCGGCCTGCTGGTAGGTGCCTGCCTGACTGACCGCTTGGGCGACGGCCTCTCCGCCGTGTACAGCTTTTTCTCGACCCAAATGGACGAGCGCTCCCTCGGAACCTACGCCGTCCTCTGGCTCGCGGCCCGCACGGCGGGACTTGGCCTGCCCTACGTCTATCTCGGCTACTGGGTCGAGGAGAGCCGCAAAATGGCCTACAAAGCCAAATTCCGCCCCAGCGAAATTCTGCGCGCCGGACAGTGGATCGCGCTGGTCGAAAAGCCCGAAGAGAAAGCGCCCCCCCAAGCCCAACGCCCCAGCATCCCCGCCGAGGCCTGAGCCCGTAGAGCGCGCAACCCTGCGTCCTTACACCTCAATCATCATCGTCCCCGCCGCCCCGATGATGCCACCCTCCGCCGCCATAGCCTGGCGCAGCGTAATAGCCGCCGCCATACCCATAGCCGGGATAATAAACACACCCGCCAAGCGAAGCGCCGAGAAGCACAAGCACCAGAACGGCGAACACCGGCCGACCAAAAACCTTAGGCATCGCAAACCCTCCTCGAAAAAAGCTCAATCAATCGGCCCGAACCGGCTAATCGTCGTCGCCTTCATCGTCGTCATGGTGCCTTTCGTGGTGCCAATACCCCACAGGCGCGCCGTAATAGCGCGGCTGCGGCGCGTAATAGACCGGCGGCGGCGGCGGTGCATAGTAAGCAGGCGGCGGCGCGTAATACCCTGGTGCCGAAAAACCAAAGGAGATCATCGGGCCACGCCCGTCCTCATCCGCATGGGC
>DAOMCN010000207.1:0-4372 GCA_035427885.1 Acidocella sp.
GGGTAATAATGCACGTTGAACTTGGCGGCGATGTCGGCCAGGCGGTAGGGCATGCCCGCGCCGCAGGTGATGCCATTCACGATGCCTTTGGTGCGTTCCAGAATTCCGGTGATGACGCGCTCGGCGCCGCCCATCTCCCACAGGATGTTGGCGTGGATGCGGCCTTTGCCTCCGGAAATCTCGTAAGCCTGGCGCGCCTGGGTGATCCCGCCCTCGATGGCGTAGGCGATCAGCTCTTCGTGCCGGTCGCGCCGCGTCTTGCCGTGGTAGATCTGCGGGATGGGCTTGCCGTCGGCATCGTAGCTGTCGGCGTTGACGGCGGAAAACGTGCCCGCACCACCGCCAGCAGCCCAATGGCCACAGGTGACGCCGCTGGAAACGGCAACGCCCTTGCCTCCCTCGACCAATGGCAAAATTTCGGTGCCACCCATGCGGATGGCGTTAATCAGCTTCATTCTTTGAAAACCTTGGCTTTGACCGGGCCCGGTCCCGGTGGAGATACGCACTCTTTCGTGGGATGTTATTACCAGATTGATACACGGCGTGAAGTGGGCGGCGCTTTAATTCTGTGCTGCACCGCCGCGCGCCTACATACTTGGTGCGCCGGAGCGGACATTCTATAGCAGGGAAATGAATCTGGATTTCTCTGAAGATGAGGTTCGGCGCTATGCGCGCCATATTCTGCTGCGCGAGGTCGGGGGCACCGGCCAGGCGAAGATCAAAGCCGCGAAAGTGCTGATTATAGGCGCGGGGGGGCTGGGATCACCGCTGGCGCTGTACCTCGCCGCAGCCGGGGTCGGGCGGATCGGCCTGGTGGACGGGGATGTTCTGGAGCTGTCCAATTTGCAGCGCCAGATCGCCCACGGCACGCCCGATCTGGGCCAGGCCAAGGTCGATTCGGCCGCAGCGGCGATGCGGCGGATCAACCCGCTGGTGCAGATCGACACTTATAACGCGCGCCTGACCGCGGAGAACGTCGCCGGGCTGGTGGCGCAGTACGACATCATCTGCGACGGCACAGATAATTTCACCACGCGATTTCTTCTGGCCGACGCCTGTGTGGCAGCGCGGCGGACGCTGGTGAGCGCCGCGGTGCTGCGCTTCGAGGGGCAGCTCTCGACCTTCAAGCCGCATGAGGGCGGGCCATGCTACCGCTGCCTCTACCCCGAACCGCCGCCGGAAGGGTTGGTGCCGAGTTGTTCGGAGGCTGGGGTCCTGGGCGCGGTGACTGGTGTGATGGGCACGCTGCAGGCGACCGAGGTGCTGAAAGAGATTTGCGGGATCGGCGAGAGCTTGTCCGGCTGGCTGCTGGTCTGGGACGCGCTGGGCGCGAATTTCCGCAAAATCCGTTTGCCAAAGGACCCGGCATGCCCCGTTTGTGGTTAAGGCTGCTCGCGCTTTGTCTTCTGCTCGGCGCCTGGACCGCAACGCCGCAAGGCACTGGCCCCGGCCCGCAACAGGGGAGCGTGACCAAGCTGCCAGTGCCGCGCTTTGTCTCGCTGCGCACTAACCAGGTCAATTTCCGCGCAGGGCCAGGGTTTCAGTACCCGGTGAGCTGGGTTTATCAGCGCGCTGGTCTGCCGGTCGAGATTATCGGCGAATTCGACGTGTGGCGGCATGTCCTCGCACCCGACGGCGGGACCGGCTGGGTGCATGAGGCGACAGTGCGCGCGCGCCGGACTTTTATCGTCACCGCGACGCAGGCGACTCTGCGCGACTCGCCTGACGCGCAGGCCTCCGCAGCAGCGTATCTTAACCAGGGCGTCAGCGGCGATCTGATCTCCTGCGTCGGGGGTTCTGATTTCTGCAAGGTGCGGACCGGACAAACCACAGGATACCTAGCACGCGAGGATTTCTGGGGAAGTTTTCACGGAGAAACCGTGAAATAGCACCGCGCTCGAATAGAACGCGTACAATTAAAAAATAGTTTTCCACAGAAAAGGACTCGGGAAAGGGCCACTGGATATTGCCCGCGAGCCTGGTGGTCTCTACTGTATTTTGTAGTCATTTTATGGAGGGCCACAATATGGAGTGGACAGACGAAGCTATCGCCAAATTGCGGACTCTTTGGGCGGAAGGGCTCTCGACGGCCGAGATCGGCCGTCGTCTCAACATCTCGAAGAATGCAGTGGTCGGCAAAGCGCATCGGCTAAGCCTACCGCCCCGTCCCTCGCCTATTCGCAGACCGGAAGGCGAGGACGCGGCACCGCGTCAGGCTGCGCCGAAACGCACCCAAGGGCCGACGCTGCCGCCGCTTTCAGCGTCGATCGGTGCCCCCGCGCCCAATCTGCGCGCCATCATGCCAGCGCAGAAACTCACCCAGCGCGCCACCCCGTGCTGCTGGCCGATCGGCGAGCCGGGCAAGCCCAGCTTCCACTTCTGCAACGCCAGCGCGGTGACCGGGAAGCCCTATTGCGAAGAGCACGCCGCTATCGCCTATGTCCGCGTGCGCGACCGCCGCGAGGATGCTGCGTAAAGCGCGCCGATTCTCTCTCAGTTCGAATAATCTAGGTGCATTCACTTAAGGTGGACGCGCCTTTTTTATTTTAATTTTGCAATTCATAGTTAATTTTTCATTGGACCGTCGCCTGTTTTCTGCTGCAATGCAGCGCATCTTTCCAATTGATGTTTCGTAACCGTTGCGCTTAAACTGGACAAACCGGCAGGAATAGCCGGAACGAATAACCTATACCCGGGCCAACCGGGGATGAAAGGTGTCGATATGGAAACGCTACAAAAGGACAGCGCCCAGCAGAGCGGCACACTGACGGGCGTGGTAAGGTGGTTCAACCCCGGCAAGGGCTACGGCTTTATCGCCCCTGACGCGGGGGGGAATGATATTTTCGTTCATATCAGTGCCGTGCAACATTCCGGGCTGCGCAAGCTCAACGAAGGCGAACATGTCCGCTTTGGTTTGCAACAACGCGAAGGGCGGGTTGCCGCTATCGGAATTGAGCGATTGCAGGAAAACACTCTCTCGCACGGATGAGCGACCCGGCCTGCCCTTGTTGCGCACCTCCTTTCGCGGGTTAATCTGCGAAGGCAAAAGGAGTCGTGCATGACGGAATATCTGGTGGGTTTGGCAGCGCATGATGAGGCGGCGCGCGCACTTTATGGCGTGCGACCGGACGGGTTGGCAGCGATGCTGCGGCGTTTGTCTCCGGCTCACGCCGCGCTAGCACGAGTACAGAATTTCGCCGCCGCCTGCGGGGAAGTTTTGTTGTTGCCCAGCCTGGATGGGCTCGAGGCAGCGCTGCTTGGGCTTGGCCAGACAGCGGGGGTGCATGGATTTGGCGCCGCGGCCGGGGCGTTACCGTCGGGCAGCGTATGGCGGTTGGAGCCTGGCGATTATACGCCAGAGGACGCGGCGCTGGGCTTTCTGCTCGGCGCTTATCGCTTCGACCGGCTCAAAACGCAGGCGAAAAAATCCCCTGCCCTGCTCGCGCCAAGCTCGGCGCCAGCACGCGCGCGGATTTTGGCCGAGGCGATCTGTCTGGCGCGAGATCTGATCAACACTCCTGCAAACCTGCTTGGTCCCAAGGAACTTGCCGAAGTCGCGCTGGCCGTGGGCGAGCGCTTTGGTGCTCATGCCACGCGGCTGAATGGCGAGGCGCTGAAATCACATTACCCGGCTTTGGCCGCGGTCGGAGCAGGATCGGAACGCGGAGCGGAGGCGGTGCTGCTGCGCTGGCAGGGATCGGACGCGCATGCTGGCTCAAAATTGATTTCGCTCTGCGGCAAGGGCGTGTGTTTCGACACCGGCGGCTATGATCTCAAGCCCAGTGCGGCAATGTTACGTATGAAGAAGGACATGGGGGGTGCCGCAATCATGCTTGGCCTCGCGCAAGCGGTGATGCGTCTCGATCTACCGGTTCGGCTGCAACTGCGCCTCGGCTGCGTCGAAAACAGCATCTCCGGCCACGCCATGCGGCCATCTGATGTGTTACAAACTTTTGTAGGTCTTAGCGTCGAAGTTGGGAATACCGACGCGGAAGGACGGCTTGTGTTGTGCGATCTGCTCGCCGACGCGGCGGGTGAATCGCCCGATTGGTTGATTGACGCCGCAACCCTGACCGGCGCTGCGCGCGTGGCTCTCGGCCCAGATCTGCCAGCGCTATTCTGCACAGATGATGAAATGGCCGAAACTATCCTGCGCGCGGGGGTAGCGACACACGACCCGCTCTGGCGTCTGCCGATCTATGCGGGGTATGACTCCTGGCTCGACAGCCCGGTCGCCGATCTCAATACGGTCTCCGCGAAACCGCTCGCCGGTGCGATTGTTGCCGCTTTATTCCTGCAACGTTTTGTGTCGCGCGAGATTTCATGGGCGCATGTCGATGTTTACGCCTGGAATGATTCCGCAAGGCCTGGC
>DAOMCN010000208.1:0-4340 GCA_035427885.1 Acidocella sp.
TCCTCGCCAAGCGCACCAAAACTCGTGGCGGATTTGTACAGAATCTCCAGGCGGAAGCGGTTGTCCCAGAGCACGCCCGGATGCGCTGGAACGGGCGCGGCGCAGGCGGCAGGTTCGCGCGCCAGGAGCCAGCCCGCCCCCAACCGCCCGGCCGGGACAATGCGCACACCGCCCAGCGTCTCGGGGCGCAGATTTGCCGCCAGCCGCGCCAGGGCGCGTTGCGCGGGCGGGTAATCCGCCCCGCCGAGGACACGGATCAGCGCGCCAAGTGCCGCTGGGGGCGCGCTCGGCGCGTCAAGCAACGCAAACCCTTCCCGGCGCAGGCTGGCGTAGCCGGCGAGAAAGGCGGCGGCCTCGGCCTCGCGGACGCGCCGCGGCGCGGCGTCGGCGGCGCGCGGCGGCAGCATGGCCTGGCGCAGGCGGACGCGCTCGAATTTCGGATTCTGGTTCGAGGGGTCTTCGACCCACCCCATGCCATGCGCCGCGAGATAGACGCGCAGATCGGCGGGGGAAAACTCCAGCAGCGGGCGCAGGAGAACGACGCCATTGCGCGCACTCCAAGCGGCGATCCCCTCCCCGCCCCCCGCGCCGCGCCGCGCGCGCATGGCCAACGTCTCAGATTGGTCGGCAGCGTGGTGGCCGAGCAACAGGTGCAGGCAGCCTGCGTCAAGCGCGGCTTGCGTGAGCGCCGCAAAGCGCGCGCGCCGGGCTTTTTCCTGCAAAGCGGGCGCTCTAATCCCCGAGAGCGTGAGGATCTGCGCCGCGATGCCGCGCCCGTGCAACCTGGCCGCGGTCTGCGCGGCCTCGGCGGCCGACTCCGCGCGCAGCCCATGATCGACGATGAGTGCGAGAACACTGCCCTCGTGCCGCGCCGCCCACGCCTGCGCCAGAAGGACGAGCGCCGTGCTGTCCGCCCCGCCCGAGACGGCACAAGCAAGGCGCGGCGCCGGACCAAACGGGCCGAGCCGGCTCATGGCCAAGGCGAATTGCCCGGCCAGAAAAGTCATCTCCGGCGCGTCGCTACGAGCAATGGGCGCGCTTGCTGACCGCCTGGATATGTGCCCCCATGCCGGAGGGCGGCGTCGGGAACTGGCTGTTGAGCGAGGAGAGCGTGTCACACGCTGCTTCGTTCTGGCCGATGGCCGCAAGAGAATTAGCCAGCCCAAGCAGGGATTGCGGCGCCCAGGTCCCGGTGCGGTTCATGTTGTAGGTGCCATCATAAGCAATCGCCGCGTCCTGATTTTTACCCTCGGCGGCCAGGCTCTGCGCCAGCAGGTATTGCGCGCGGTAGGCCTCCGGGCTGTTTTTTGAACTGGCGAGAACGCTGCGCGCCCCGGCATCGGCGGCGGCGTAGTTGCCCTTGGCATAGGCGGCGAGCGCGCCGCGCAGCACATCCTTGGGCGAGCCGGAGGGCGCGGCCTGCGGCGGCGCGGGAGGCGCGCTGGCGGGACCGGTCAGGCTCTGCGGTGCGCCCCTCGGCGCTGCGCCGGGCGTGGCACCTTGGCCCATCTGGAATTTGAGATCGCCGATTTCTTTCTCGGTCGCGTCGTGCTGCGTGTTCACCTGGTTCTGCAACGTATCGACCTTGCCGCTGAGCTCCTGCACCTGCGACTGCAACTGCTGCACCTGGGTGAGCAGGCTGGCGACGATATTGCCCTGGCCTGGCGGCACCGGGGTGCTGCTCTCGGACGGGGCCTGCGCCGCGCCGCCCAGAACCGAGCCGCCGTTACCTCCACCACCGCCGCTGGACTGCAACTGCTGAACCTGCTGCTGAAGATGAAGAATCTGGTTCTCGAGCGCGATACCCTCCTGGCTTTGCACCATCGGCTGGGCCTGTGCCGCGCCAAAAGGCAACAGAGCGGCGAAAAGAACGAGGACAAGAAGCTTCTGGCGCATGGCGGCTTTAAATCCTGAAGATGAACCTGAACGAGGTTTAGCTATAGCGAGACCTGGCGGCAAACAAAACCGGCGGCGCTCCGTTAGGAAACGCCGCCGGTCATTACGCCTTTTCAGATGCCAACCAAGGTTGGCGCCCCTGAAAAATTAGTGGCAGTTCTGCGGGTTGTTACCCTGAACCGAGGTGATGGCGTTACGGTTCTGCTGGTAAGCAGCCTCGTCGTTGCCAGCAGCAACCGGGCAATCCTTGCCGTAGGAGATCGTCTGGATGCGGGTCGCAGCGACGCCCTGGGCGACCAGGTAGTCACGTGCGGCGTTCGCACGGCGCTTGCCGAGGGCCAAGTTGTAGGTCTCGGTGCCGCGCTCGTCGGCGTTACCGGCGACCAGAACGTTCACGCTGGGGAACTTGGCAAGCCAACCAGCCTGACGGCCCAGGGTTGCATCGGAATCAGCGGTCAGGTTGGCCTTGTTGAACGCGTAGAAAACGCGATCGCCAACATTGGCAACCAGGTCCTGCTCACTGCCGGGGGCAATGGAGGAAGCGCCCGCGCCGGCGCCAGTGTTGGAGGCGGTGGGGGTGGAAGAGCAGGCTGCCAGCAGGGCAAGGCCGGCAAAAGCGCCCAATGCTTTGAATTTCATAGTAAAAACCGATCCCTGTCCGTGATGCGTGTATGATGAAGATTTACTTGGTTGCGTAATCCCTATGATTACACTTCCTGCCCGGGCCATACTCTGCCCGGGCAGGAAGGGTCAAGCACTACCACAAACCATTTTGGACTTTTGTACCAAGTTTGCAGGTACAAATCGATTTTACCCGGGAGTGTTGATTCCTTGTAACACTCTCCGCGGCGCCACGCCGAAAAAACGCGCAGCTCCCCCCCCCGGCGCTTGACTTTTTACCGCCAAAACGGTCTGCCCTGCGGTCTGCAACGACGGGGTAAACAATATGCTGGCCAATGATCTCGACGCGATAAGGACGCAAGCGCTGCACGACCTCGCCCAAGCCGACAGCGAGGGGCTGGAAGCGCTGCGCGTGGCGCTGCTGGGCAAGAGCGGCACCATCACGGCGCTGCTCAAGGCGCTCGGCGGCATGGACGCTGATGCGCGCAAAGCCCGAGGCGCAGAGGTCAATATTCTTAAAACTGTCATTGCTGACGCGCTGGCGCAGCGCCGCGCTGTACTGGACGCGGTGGCTCTGCAGTCGCGGCTGGCATCTGAACGGATCGATGTTTCCGCCCCCACCCGCCCCGAGACCACCGGCGCGATCCATCCGATCAGCCGCACCACCGAGGAAATCGCCGCAATTTTCGGCGCGATGGGCTTCGCCATCAAGGACGGGCCGGACATCGAGAATGACTGGCATAATTTCGGCGCGCTAAACATCGCGGCCCACCATCCGGCACGCGCGATGATGGACACTTTCTACCTGAATGCCACATTCAATAACAAACCAGCCGTGTTGCGCACGCATACCTCTCCGGTACAAATCCGCACGCTCCTGTCCGAGCCGCTGCCGATCCGGATCATCGTCCCTGGCCGCACCTTCCGCGCCGACCACGACGCCACCCATTCGCCGATGTTCCACCAGACGGAAGGTTTGGTCATCGGGCACGACATCACCCTTGGCCACCTCAAAGGCTGCCTTATCGACTTCCTGCGCGCCTTCTTCGACATGCCCAGCCTGCCGGTACGTTTCCGCGCGAGTTACTTTCCCTTCACAGAACCTTCCCTTGAAGTTGATATCGGCTGGAGCCGCAAAACCGGCGAAATCGGCGCGGGCGGAGACTGGTTGGAGATTCTGGGTGCGGGCATGGTCCATCCCAACGTGCTGGCCAATTGCGGCATCGACCCGCGCGAATACCAAGGCTTCGCCTTCGGCGTCGGCATCGAGCGCATCACAATGCTGAAACACGGCATCGCCGACCTGCGGCTGTTCTACGAGAGCGATGTGCGCTGGCTGCGCCATTACGGCTTTTCCGCCATTGCCCCGGCGATGCTTCACGAAGGATTCTGAGCAATGAAATTCACCCTCTCCTGGCTCAAAACCTGGCTCGACACGGACGCCGAACTGGCGGAAATCCTCACCACGCTCTCGGCCATCGGGCTTGAGGTCGAGTCGTGCGAGAACCGCGCTGAGGCGCTGGCGCCCTTTGTCATCGCCGAGGTGATCGAGGCACAGCCCCACCCGAACGCCGACCGCCTACGCGCCTGCCGGGTTAACATCGGCGACGGTGTGGAAAAATCAGTCGTCTGCGGCGCGCCCAATGCGCGCACCGGCCTGCGCGTGGTGTTCGCGCCGCCGGGCGCCTACGTGCCGGGCAGCGGGATCACGCTGAAAGTGGGCGAGATCCGCGGCGTAAAATCCGAAGGCATGATGGTCAGCTTCCGCGAACTCGGCCTGGGCGAGGATCATGAGGGGATTATCGAACTCCCCGCCAACGCGC
>DAOMCN010000209.1:0-4325 GCA_035427885.1 Acidocella sp.
TATGAGATCCTCATCAATTCAAATCCCTGCATCGCCTATATGATGGAGGAAAACACCCCGATGATGCAGACACAGGTGATTGCGCATGCAGACTTTGGACACAACCATTTTTTCAAGAACAACAACCTGTTCCGTCAATGGACCGATGCCGACGGTATTCTGGATTATCTGGAATTTGCCAAATCCTATATTGCGCGCTGTGAAGCCAGACACGGCGAAGACGCGGTCGAGCGCGTACTCGATGCGGCGCACGCGCTGATGACGCAAGGGGTAAGCCGCTATCCGCGCCGCAAATCGCTCAATCTGCGCGAGGAGGAAAAGCGCGCGCGCGATCGCCTCGCAGAACAAGAGCGCTCATACAACGAACTCTGGCGCTCGGTTCCAAAGAATGGCCGGCGCACGACCAGCGCGCACAGCGAGGCCGAACGCCGGCATCTGCTAGGGCTGCCCGAGGAGAATATCCTCTATTTTCTGGAGAAGAAGGCGCCACTTCTAAAAACCTGGGAGCGCGAAATTTTGCGTATTGTCCGCCATATCGCGCAGTATTTCTATCCACAGAAACAGACCAAGATGATGAACGAGGGATGCGCCACCTTCGTGCATTATTACCTGATGAACCGTCTGCATAAGACCGGCTTTCTCACTGACGGCGAGATGATGGAGTTCTTCCAATCCCACACAGGCGCGGTCTTCCAGCCGGATTTTGACCATCCGGGGTATTCGGGCATCAACCCATATGCGCTGGGCTTTGGCATGATGCAGGACATCCAGCGCATCTGCCGCAGTCCGACGGCGGAGGATCGCGCTTGGCTGCCGGAAATTGCCGGGTGCGGGGACTGGGTGGGCGTGTTGCAGGAGGGCTGGGCCAACCATCGCGACGAGAGTTTCGTGCGCCAGTTCCTAAGCCCCGCGCTGATCCGCAAGATGAGGTTTTTCGACCTGCGCGACGACGGACAATCCGATCTGACAGTCAAGGCGATCCACAACGAGCGCGGCTACCGCACCGTGCGCACGAACCTCGCGAACCAGTTCGACGTGGTGCAGAACGAGCCTGAAATCGAGATTGTGGACGTCGATCTCGATGGAGACCGGCGGTTGATACTGCAACACCGGGTTTATTCGGGTATTCTCCTGCAGGAGAAAGACACCGCGCAAGTGTTACAACATCTGGCGAATTTATGGGGCTATGAGGTAACTATGGCAGAAGTTTCCGCGCAATCGGAGACGGTCCTCAAGGAGTACCGCGCGCTTGCGGCCCCCTAATGAACGCGGCTGGACGGCACAGGTTTCTCTTAGTGGGACTTCTTTTTTAGCCAGTCGGAGACAAGGTTCTGAGCCGCCGTAAGGTCCTCCGGCGTCATCTTTGCCGCTATGCCATCGCGCGAAGCGGTGGCGGGCGCATACCCCTGCAAAACGGCCAAATCCGACCACATATAGGCTAGCTTATTGTCTTGCGGCACTCCGAGGCCGTTCTCATAGAGCAGCCCCAGGCTCATTTCAGATTCGGCGTAGCCCTTATTGGCGGCTTTTTGAAACCACGAGGCAGCGCTCTTATTATCGGACTGCACACCCTCGCCGTGGAAATAGAGAATCCCCAGGTCGTTTTCGGCCACGGGATCGCCCTGTTCAGCCGCTTTCTCGCACCAATAGGCGGCCTTGGTATAGTCTTGCGGCACTCCCTGGCCGCTCGCGTAGAGAACCCCCAGATTGGTTTGCGCCACCGCATCGCCCTTATTGGCCGCTTGCTCATACCAATGCGCCACCTGGGTATAGTCCTTGGGTACCCCGTGGCCGCTACTGTAGAGATCCCCCAGGCTGGTCGCCGCGGCGGCGTTTCCTTGGTTGGCGGCTTTTCCGTACCAATAGGCGGCCTTGCTGTAATCTTGCGCCACGCCGTGGCCGGAATCATAGAGATTTCCCAGGCTGCCCTGCGCGTCCACGTTCCCCTGCTCTGCCGATTTTTCGTACCAATGCGCCGCCAGGGTATAATCCTGCTTTACGCCGTGGCCGCTATTATAAAGGTCGCCCAGCTTGTTTTCCGTATAGGGATCGCCCTGAGTAACCGCCTTTTGATACCAATACGCGGCCTTGGCATAATCCTGAGGCACGCCCAGGCCATTTTTATAATGAGACCCCAGCTTGCTTTGCGCCACCGGATCGTCCTGTTTCGCGGCTTTCGCGTACCAATACGCGGCCCGCGTATAATTCTGCTTTACGCCCTGCCCGGCGTCCAATAGTGCTGCAAGGTTGGTCTCTCCCGCCGGATCTCCCTGCCGTGCTGCCTTTTGAAACATATCCGCCGCTTTGGTGTAATCCTGCGGCACACCCAACCCGGCCTTGTAATGAAACCCAAGATTATTTTGCGCCCCGGCAAAGCCCTGCACCGCCGCTTTCTTATACCAATAGACCGCCTTAGCGTAATCCTGCGGCACAGCCTGTCCGTTATCGTACGCGACTCCGAGATAATATTCGGCCCCGGCATAGCCCTGATCCGCCGCTTTTTGGTACCAGCCCAGTGCCTTCATGTAATCCTGCGGCACGCCCTGGCCATTGGCATAGAATGCGCCTAGCTCCGTTTGGGCGGATGCAACGCCCTTGTTCGCCTGTGTTTGGAGATCCTGCAAGGACGCTGCACACGCCGACTTTGACGCGAAACAGAGGCTCAGAATGGCGAATACGAATCGACGGTGAAGTTTCAAGGTGCCCTCCAATTCGTACATCCCTGAAGACGCTCAAGCAGTCCAGATAGCGGTTCAACCCCCGCCACCGCCGGGCAAAAAGCAGAGGTACGAAAATCACATTCTTTCCTGCGGCGGGCGATGTCCAATCTCGCTGCAGGTTATGGTGCAAAAACTGAGTCCTTATGGGCCTGTGCTGGGCTGAAGTTCTGTTTTCATGGGGGCTGGCGCCGGCTGAACGTCAGATTTCGCGGGGGGCGATACGGGTTGAGCTGCCGCGCTTAGCGGCGCGGGCGTTGTCTGTGCCGCCGCTTTGACAGGTAACGGCGCGGGCTGAAGTGCCGTGCTTACCGCAGTCGGCTTCGCCTGGGGGGCCGCTGTCGCGAGGGCAGGCGTCGGTTGAGCTTCGGCCTTTACGGGACTGGTCGTTGCATGAGGCGCCTTTTCCGCGTGGGTTGGCGCCGGCTGAGTCGCTTTGGTCGCGCAGGCTGAGGAATGTGCCCGGTGGTGCGTAACGGCCGCGTGGTGATGAACGATGGGGGGGGGATTCTTATAGGTGGTTCTGACGGGAGGAACCCAGGTCTGGACCGACGATTTTTCTTGCGGGCTGGCCCCGAGCATCATCCAATACGCGGATTTTTGTGCATCCTGCGTTACGCCTCTGCCGACGAGATAAGCATTACCCAGGCTGATTTCTGCCGCCTGGTTGCCCTGCGCCGCAGCGAGTTGCCACCAAAAAGCTGCCTGACTGTCGCTTTGTGGAACGCCAGCGCCCGCTGCATAAGCATCACCCAAGGCGTTTTGCGCATAGGCATCATTTTGCTCGGCGGATTTGGTCCACCATTGCGCCGCCAACGCGTCGCTCTGGGGCAGGCTGATGCCGCGCGAGTAGTAATTTCCGAGGTTGTACTGCGCCGTGGGGTCGCCCTGGTTGGCAGCTTCGGCAAAGTATTTCGCTGCCTTGGTCTGGTCCTGCATAACCCCGATACCGGCGTCATAATCAAGCGCAATAGCCGTCTGCGCCGATGCATCGCCCGCATCGGCGGCCTTCTGGTACCAAAGGCTGGCCTTGGCATCGTCCTTTGCGATACCATCGCCCCGTGCATAGGCCCGGCCAAAGCCAGTTCCGAGGGGACATTCCCCTGAGCCGCCGCCTGCGCGAACCAATAATCCGCGGCGCTGGAACTCTGCGCGACACCCATGCCAGAAGCATACATGCTCGCTAGGCGGTATTGCGCGGTAACATTGCCCAACGGCGCGGCCCGGCCGTACCAGATGGCAGCTTTTGTATAATCCTGCGGCACGCCGGTACCAGTATAGAAGGCATTCCCCAGCGCGCTCGCGGCGCTGACATTGCTGGTATCCACCGCAATCGCGGCGGAGTTTGGCGCGGGCGGCATAATTGTCGTCGCATCCGGCTTTGGCGCTTCCGGAGCAGAAATCGCGGCAGACGACGGAGCGGACGGCGCCACACAGCTGGTTAGGAGCAAACCCGACAAGGGCAAAAGCCCCAACACAACTTTATTGAAAGGAATTGTCAATTTTTGCCGCCGTGGTTGTTGGTTTGTCACAATAAAAACCAGTGGTATTACAAGTGTGCCGCCCCCGTCTATACTCAATCCACAGGGGAGTTAACCCCCTTTGTGA
>DAOMCN010000210.1:0-300 GCA_035427885.1 Acidocella sp.
ATCAAGGTACGTGTCTAGCAGCCCAGGGGAGTTCACCATATTGGCATACATGTTGGGAATGAACCCAACCTGTGCCTTCGCTTTTTCTAAAACCTTGCGAGCAGAATCGGACGCGGTTTCCAGGGTTTGCGCGGGCAGTACAAGTTTGGCTTCGGCAGTCATCTACAGTCTCCTAGTGTTAAAATGAAAAACTATTCCGCGCTCCCCAGCAGGGCGAGGGCTTGGGCGGCGATCCGGTGCAGCCGGAACGGATCGGTTTCAATGCGGGCTAGCACGCGCAGCGAAAGAACCGTAGCGGTG
>DAOMCN010000210.1:310-4240 GCA_035427885.1 Acidocella sp.
GGTCCTTGTTTTTGGGCAGAAGGCCGGAAACCTGCGCGCGTTCCAGCTGAGTCCTAAAGAATGTCTCGACTTCAAACAGCCTGGAAAGAACGAGAGTGCGAGCCTGGGCTGACATTGCCCCGCCATCAAGAAGGGAGTTTACAAGCAGGCAGCCCAGGTGATGCGGATCATCATCCGAGAGCGAGATAATCTCATCGAAGAACGTCTCGATCGCGACAATGGGATCCGGCTCCAGCGCCAGGCGCGCCAACCGCTCGGTAATGCCAATATCCGCATACCGGTTCACCGACGACATGAACAAGCCATCCTTGTCCCCGTAACGATTGTACAGCGAGGCCGCGCTGAGCCCGGAGGCTTCCGTTAAATCCCGAAGGGAAGCCCCGGCATAGCCACGCAGGCGGAACACCTCCACTGCGGCATCGAGCACAACTTCATTGGTAAAGCGGCGTGGGCGAGGCATGGGACGAGCGGGGCTCCAAATCAACATTACCCCATTTATAATAGAACGATCGCTATATAACAAGTGCCCGCTAAATTTTATTGACGGCCGGACGCCATGACCTGCTTGAGCAGTGTGCCCACCACTAGGCCGAGGACATTGCTGCAAGTTGTCGGCATGTTAGCCCTGGGTGAGACGTTCAATGGCCTCTACAAAACCGAAGTGACCCGCAGGGGAGAGCCTTGGCCATCCTTTGATGCCGTCAACTATGTCTTGCTGGAATGGGGCGAGTGGTTCAACAACCGCATAATTGGCCTTCTAAACCGCCACAAGGGAAACGCCCCAGGATGGTACGGTTATGCAAGCATCAGCCAGTTTTAGTGTCTCGGGACGGTGGGTGATTAGCAGTGTTGTCCGGCCCTGACGCAGGCGCGAGAGAGCGGCTATAATTGTTTTTTCGGTCGCCGTATCCAGCCCTTCTGTGGGCTCGTCGAGCAGCAGAATCGGTGCATCTCTTAAAAACGCCCGTGCCACGGCAAGACGCCGACCCTGCCCGCCCGAGAGCGCGCTGCCGTGCTCGCCAACCCGCGTCAGTAGCCCGTCCGGCATGGCGCGCACCTCCTCCGCGAGGGATGCATCCTCGAGCGCATGCCATAGCGCGGCTTCATCGGCCTGCGGGCAGGCCAGCAGCAGGTTTTCGCGGATGGTGGTGTTGAACAGATAGGGCGTTTGGGACACTACGGCGTAAAGTCCACACACAGAATCGCTGTTAAGCGCGGTGAGCGCGACATCGCCAATTTCCACGCTGCCCGCCTCAAAGGGCCAAAAACGCTGCAACACATTCAGCAGGCTGGTTTTACCCGCCCCCGACGGCCCAAGAATCCCCAGGCAAGTCCCTTGCGGCACCGAAAATGTAAGACCGTCGAGAATCGGCGGCTGATCTGGCGCATAGCGCATCACCAGCCCACGGACCGCAATATCATAACGCCGCGGCAGAGCGGCAGGCGATACCGGGGCTGTCACCCGCGGGGGGGCGTCCGCAAGCTCTAAAATCCTCGCGGCAGCGATCTTTGTTTCGGCGTAAGCCTTGAAGGCTCCGGGCAGGGGGGCCACGGTCTCAAAGCTTCCCAGGATGAGCAGGATCATCATGGACAGCTCCGGACCGTCGAGCGTGCCCCGCTCAACTTGCCCCGAGACGGCGAACAGTACCGCGACAACCATTACCCCGAGGCTCAGCGTTCCCGCCGCCCCCGCCAGCGCGCTCAGCCAGGCGCGTTGGCGCTCTTGTGTTTGCGTCAGTCGTGCTTGTGTCTCTGCCTGATCCGATAAACGCACCAGCGCGCCATCAACCAGCCATTCCGCATAGCCTTGGGTGATATCGATGAGCGTCGCGGTATAGGCGCCGCGCTGATCGGAGAGCTGGCGCTCCAGGGGGCGGGTGAGTTTTGTCAGCAACCATGGTGCACCGAACCCGGCCAGCATTAGCCCAGTAAGGTCAATGACCGCCGCCGCTGGGCTGAAGCGCGCAAGAAACACTGCCAGGACAGGAAGAACCACCAGCGCCGAGACCACGGGGAGGACAACGCGCAGATAAACGCCTTCGAGACTGTCAACATCGGCGCGCAAACGGGTCAACAGATCGCCACCGCGATAGCGGGCCAACCCCGCCGGTGCCAGCGGCTCGAGTCGCTCATAGAGCCAGACGCGCAGGCGTGCGAGCAGGCGCAGCGTGGTATCATGGGTGGTGACGCGCTCGCCATAACGCCCGACCGTGCGCACAATGGCCAGCCCTCGTATGGCGGCGGCGGGGACAAAATACTCGATGCGCGGCCCACCAGATCCAGACAGCGCCATCGCGGCGATGAACCACCCGGAAAGCCCAAGGAGCGCGATGTTGGCCAGCGTGACCATTGCGCTTAATCCGACCCCAAGGGCCTGTGCGCGCCATTCAGTGCGCCAAAGGGCAAACAGCCGCTGGATCATGCGTAAGCGGGGCGTAAGTGCCCCTCCTCGAGCATGACGATACGCTCGAACCCCGCCACCGCCTCCAGCCGGTGGGCGATAACCAACACGGCGTGTTCACGGGCCAGAGCCGCACTTAACAGATTGATGTGGGTGATAAGTTCTCCATCCAGGCTCGCCTCGGGCTCATCGAAGACAAAAATATCAGCTTGTTTGAGCAAGGTGCGGGCCAGGGCCAAACGCCGGATCTGCCCGCCCGAAAGCCCAGCCCCGTGATCGCCCAGAAGAGTGCTCAGCCCTTGCGGCAGCGCGGCAACGAAATCCGCAGCCCCGGCCCGCGCCAGGGCCTCAAGCAGCGCGGCATCGCTGGCATTGGGCTGCGCTAGGCGTAAAATTTCGGCGACTGTGCCGGCGCAGAGCGTTGGCGATTGGGGCAGCCACGCCACGTGACGGAACCATCCCGCCGGGTCGAGCCTCTGTAGATCGACATCATTAACGCGCACTTCGCCTAAGCTTGGCCGCTCCAAACCCAGGAGCAGGCGGGTCAGCGTAGTTTTGCCGCTGCCTGTAGGACCAATCAGCGCCACGCGCTCACCGCGGCGCAATCGTAGCGTCACGTCGTGCAGAACCATCTGCCCGGGTTGATAAGAAAAACCCACATGCTCCAGCGCGATTTCATCGACCTTCTCCAAGACAACCGGCTGGGCGGGCGACGCCGGCTCGGAGGTGTCCAGCAGCCGGTTGATCTCCTCGGCCACGGCCAGCGCCTCCATTTGGGCGTGGTGTTGCGCGCCCATTGCTCGTAGCGGCCGGTAAAATTCCGGCGCCAGCAACAGCACGAAAAAACCTGGCAGGAAATCCATGCCGCCATAATAGAGCCGGAACCCGATATAAACCGCGACCATGGCAATACTGAGCGTAGCGAAAAACTCCAGCACCAGTGCCGAGAGAAACGCCACCCTCAGCACCGCCATCACGCTAACTCGGTAATCATTGGAGACTTCGGCGACAATCGATGCCTGCATGCGGCTGGCGTTGAGAGATTTCAGCGTTGCCAACCCTTCGATCACGTCGAACAGGTGCGCGCTCAGCGCCCCGAGGCGCTGCCACGAGCGCTTGTTGAGCGCTTCGGCTCCCTTGCCGACGACAATCATAAACAGGGGAAGCAGCGGCGCGCTGGCAAGCATGATTACCCCGGACACCCAATCCGCAGGGAAGACCAAGACTAACAGCGCCAACGGTAAAAACATCGCCATGGCCGATTGCGGGAGATAGGCGGCGTAGAACGGGTCCAGCCGTACCAGCCCTTCTGTGAGTAGCGTTGCCAGGGCGCCGCTGGACTGTGATGCAATGAAACGTGGTCCCAGTCGTGTAAGCTTACCCAGCATTTGCGCACGCAGCCCGGCGCGCACATTAGCGGCAGTCTCATGCGCCAGCCCTTCAGCCAATACTCCGGCGATCGCGCGAGCACAAAACACACCAAGGAGCGCCCAGAGCATGGGAGCAGAGTCCAGCAGCCGATGATGGTG
>DAOMCN010000211.1:0-2509 GCA_035427885.1 Acidocella sp.
ACATTACCCTACTGAAAATAGGTAACATTTCTTACAGACCCATCACCATAAATGGCCTTTCACAAGTCGCAAACTTGTCGATTCTGATAGGGTCAGACATTTTCATCCTCGGTTTTCCATTGGGCTTTGCGATAACAGGACTGTTGCCCGTATGGAAACGGGGCTCCGTTGCGACCGAAATAGACTTCGACGTTAACGGCCTTCCCAGCTTTATTATCGACACCGCAACACGAGAAGGCATGTCTGGCTCACCAGTTATAGCGCGGCAATTCGGAGGCTATACAGATACCAATCACAATGTCATTATGGGATCGGGACCCGCCAACAAATTTTTAGGCGTTTACTCCGGACGATATGTTGGTGGGATTGATGAAGCTCACCTCGGAATCGTTTGGAAAGCCGCAGTTATCGATGAGATTATCGACGCCCCTGCCTTGGGAAGCTTTAAAACAGCCTAAGGAAAGGACCATTTGGGTTGATCAGGAGGACTGACGCCGCTTTGACATGTATGTTTAACCTCCCACTCTGGGTACCCAGCGGACGGAGCGGGTCAGGCACTAAAGCCAAAGGGCGGAGGCAGACTTGTCGGCTTTCGACTAACCTGAAGCAGACCGACCGCTTTCCACCCAACCCGGCCGCTCACAGCTAAGCCTGCCAACAGCAGCTTTGGAGCACCAGCGCAGCACCCCGGAACGACCACTATGGGCGCATTGCCGCTGGCACAGATCGACGCTGAATGTCCGTTCCTGAGATCGTGTCTTGGGGTGGTCTATGCCCGGCATGGATCGCTTGCGAAGCGTCGCGTAACTCAGAAATTATGCGACAAGCCTGCTAAGGCAATGTATTGATCAATATACCTATCTGATTTTCGGCAACGGGGTTCCCGGGGGCAATCCCGACAGGGGGCGTTCAGGCAATGGCAGGTTTCTGCCTGCGACCGCCACACAGCAGTCATTCCGATCTCGGACCATCCCGCTATTGCGCCCCTGGGCGTCACTACTGAGAGTGAGGTTAAGAGCGGGCATTGGGCGCTTGCTTCGCGGGGGATGGGGTGCGTAGCCAAGGGCGGGGAAAAAACTTAGAGTGAGGGCAGAATTATCGTTTTGAGGGACCAGAGATGACGGAAACTGTGCGGCCGGTGATTGGGATTATTGGCGGGTCGGGGCTTTATAATATCGAGGGGCTGACCAACACGGCGTGGCAGAAGGTTGAGACGCCTTGGGGGGAGCCATCTGACGAATTGCTGGTCGGGGAGTTCGAGGGGACCCGGGTTGTGTTTCTGCCGCGGCATGGGCGGGGGCATAAGGTTTCGCCCAGTGGGTTGAATTATCGGGCTAATATCGATGCCCTCAAGCAGCTGGGGGTTACGGATATTCTTTCCCTCTCGGCGGTGGGCAGCCTGAGGGAAGAGTTGCCGCCGGGGCATTTTGTGATTGTTGATCAGTTTATCGACCGTAGCTTTGCGCGCGAGAAAAGCTTCTTTGGCACCGGGTGCGTCGCGCATGTGTCCGTCGCGCATCCGGTTTGTCCGCGGCTTGGGGACGCACTCGAAGTGGCGGCGCGCGAGGTTGGGCTGCCGGTGACGCGGGGGGGAACGTATCTCGTCATGGAGGGGCCACAGTTCTCGACGCTGGCGGAGAGCAATTTGTATCGTAGCTGGGGGTGTTCGGTGATCGGCATGACCAATATGCCCGAGGCGAAGCTCGCGCGCGAGGCGGAGATTTGTTACGCGACCGTTGCTATGGTGACGGATTATGATTGCTGGCACGAGGGGCATGATGCTGTTACCGTCGATGCGGTGATCCGGGTGTTGCTCGGCAATGCGGATAAGGCGCGCGGGCTGGTCAAGGCGGTGTTGCCCAAGATTGGGGGGGAGCGCGAGCTTTGTCATGCGGGATGTGACCGAGCGCTCGAATATGCGCTGATCACGGCGCCGGAGATGCGCGACCCGGAGATGGTGGCCAAGCTCGGCGCAGTGGCCGGACGGGTGCTGTAATCAGCCCCGGGGTTATCCTCGGCGGGGCGACGGCGGCGTTTCTGCTCTCGTTTCCGGCGCTGTTCTCGATCGTCAACCCGCCGAGCGGGGCGATTATCTTTAACGAGGCGACGGCGTTGCAGACGCGGGCGCAGCGGGTTGCGCTGGCGCGGCGGGTCGCGGTGTATTCGGCTGTGGTCATGCTCGTTACGCTTGGGGCGGGGACGTATATTCTCAGCTTCTTTGGCATCTCGCTCAATGCGCTGCGTATTGCGGGCGGGTTTGTCGTCGCGGTGCGGGCGTATGAGATGCTCTCAGCACCCGAGAGCCGCACGGAGCGCAAGGTTGAGGAGGCGAGGCCGGTGTCCGAGGCGGAGACGCAGGATCTGGCGGGGTTTGCGTTCTATCCGCTCACCCTGCCGCTCACCACCGGGCCGGGGACGATTGCGGTTGCCGTGTCGATCGGCGCGGAGCGGCCTGATGCGCTGGTGGGGATGATCGGATTTTACGGCGGGGCGGGCCTTGCCGTGCTGG
>DAOMCN010000211.1:2519-4230 GCA_035427885.1 Acidocella sp.
GCGGCGGCCGACCAGGCGCGGGCGCTGCTCGGGTACGTCGTGCTGACCGCGGTGCTGACGCTCGCGGTGATGATCTGGGCGAGTTACGCCGCCGCCGACCGAATGGCGGCAGTGCTTGGGCGGGCGGGACGGCAGATTGCGTCCCGGATTGCGGCATTTTTGCTGCTTGGGATCGGGGTGCAGATCATGCTCTCGGGGATTATTCCCGTGTTGCACGACGCGCTGGGCAGCTAGGCGTTTTGCCGGGTTGGGTTCGTAAGCAGGCTTATTATATGTCGCGCTATGGGACAGGATGGTAGCGCGGATTTACTGACATTGATGTATGACGTTGCACGACTGATCCGCGTTGAGGCGGACCGGCGGGCGCGGCTGAATGGCATGACCAGGGCGCAGTGGGGGTTGCTGCTGCGGCTCGCGCGCAGCCCGGGGCTGACGCAGAAAGAGGTCGCCAATTTGCTTGAGGTAGAGCCGATTTCGGTCGCTCGACTGGTGGACCGGCTGGAGGCGGGCGGGTTGGTCGAGCGGCGGGCGGATGAGGGGGACCGGCGGGTTTGGCGGCTGCATCTGCGCCCCGCGGCAACGGCACAGCTGGCGCAGATCACACGGCAGAAAGAGGCGCTGGCGCACGCGATCCTGGCGGGAATCGGGCCTGAGACGCGCGAGACGCTGGGACTGGGCTTGCGGCAGATGAAGGCTAATTTGGCGCAGATTGAGCCTGCGCCACGCGATGTGGAGGTTGTCTGATGGCACAGGCGGAGATTGCGGCGCGCAACGAGGCGGCGCCCCAGAGGGCGGGAGCGGCTGGTATTGTACGGGCGAAAAGGGCGAAGGTTCTACGCCCTGCGTTGATGCTGGGCGGGGTGGTGCTGGTGGCGCTGGCGACGCTGGGGTTCTGGCTGATGGGCGGAGGGTATGTGTCCTCCGACGATGCCTATGTGGACGGAGCCAAGGTCTCGCTCTCGACGGATGTGTCCGGGTTGGTCGGGCAGGTTTATGTGCGCGACAATCAGCATGTCGTGGCTGGGCAGAAGTTGTTTGAGCTGAGCCAGACGGGGTTTGGGCTCGCCGTGGACGCGGCGAAGGCGCAGCTCGCGCAGGCGGTGCAGGATGTTAACGCGGCCCGGCGCAGCTATGCCGCTGCGGTAGCCGAGATTGCGGCGCAGCAGGCGGTGATCGCCAAGGATGCGGCGGATCTGCGGCGGTATGGGGCTGTGGTCGGCAACGGCGGGGTGATGCGCGCGACCTATGATGATGCACGGTTCGCGTTGAGCGCGGATCAGGCGAAGCTGGCGCAGTTGCAGGCCGCCGCCGGGGTGCAACTGGCGAAGTTGAACGGGAATGCGGATATTGCGGCCGAGCAAACGCCCGAATATCGCAACGCGCTGGCGCAGTTGAACCTGGCGCTGACCAACCAGAAGGATAGCATTGTCCGCGCGCCGTTCTCGGGCACGGTTACGCAGGTCGAGCAGTTGCAGCCGGGGATGTATCTCGCGGCGGGGACGGCGGCGTTTGGGCTGGTGTCGGATACGGATGTTTATGTCACCGCGCAGCCCAAGGAGAACGATCTGACCTGGGTGCGTCCCGGGCAGAGCGTTACCATTGCGGTTGATACCTACCCCGGCCAGAGCTGGAAGGGCGTTGTGCAAAGCCTCAGCCCGGCGAGCGGGGCGGAGTTTGCTATTCTTCCCGCGCAGAATTCTTCCGGAAACTG
>DAOMCN010000212.1:0-4228 GCA_035427885.1 Acidocella sp.
GGTCGATTTTCTTAAATCCGTGTCCTGTGAGAATTTATTTCTCGTCGGCGACATCATCGACGGATGGCGGCTGCGCCGTTCGTGGTTCTGGGACCACCATCACGACGAGGTTTTGCGCCTCATCCTGCGCGCGGCGCGCGGGGGCACCAATGTTGTCTATGTGCCGGGCAATCATGACGAGATGATGCGCAAATATCTGCCGCTGGGGCTGGAGATATGTGGCGTTAAATTACAGATGGAAGCCGAGCACACCACCGCCGACGGCAAACGCTTGCTGATTACGCATGGCGATGCCTTCGACTCCGTGGTGCGCCACGCCAAGGTTCTGGCGCTGCTTGGCGACTGGGCTTACACCGTGGCGCTAGGGGTCAACCGCTATTTCAATCATGTCAGGCGTTGGCTGGGGTATCCTTATTGGTCACTCTCGGCCTGGCTCAAGCAGCAGGTTAAAGAGGCGGTTAAGGCGATTGACCGGTTCGAGGTGGCGCTTGCTGATGATGCGAAGCGCCGTGGATTTGACGGCGTGGTTTGCGGGCATATTCATCACGCGGAAATGCGCATGGTGAATGGTGTACTTTATCTCAACGATGGCGACTGGGTTGAGAGCTGCACCGCGCTGGTCGAGCATCGCGATGGGCAGCTTGAGATGATCGACTGGGTGGCGCGCAACAAGCTCTCGCTGCTTGGCAATGTGCCCGGGAAAATCAGCGCCTCCAAGGCGGCGGTGGTGCAGGCTTTCGCAACCGAGATTACGGCCACGCAACGCGAAACAGAATCCGCCAGTGCTCTTCCAGCCGGAGTCTGAGGCGCTGCTTGCATTTCAGGGGCTGCAACGGGTCCTTATTGTCACCGATGCGTGGACCCCGCAGGTTAACGGCGTGGTGCGCACACTCTCTACCATCTCGGAGGAAATTCGCGCGCTGGGCAAAGCGGTCGAGATTATCGGGCCGGATCGGTTCGTTACCGTGCCCCTGCCCTCTTATCCCGAAATCCGGCTGGCGATTTTGCCCGGGCGCAAGCTGGCCAAATTGATTGATGACTTTGCCCCCGATGCATTGCATATCGCCACCGAAGGGCCGCTAGGCATGGCGGCGCGGGCTTATGCGAAGCGACGTAAAATCGCCTTCACCACCGCGTTCCATACGCGCTTTGCCGAATATTTGCAGGCGCGGACAAGGCTTCCGCTCAAGCTTACCTATGCGTGGCTGCGTTGGTTTCATGGCGCGGGGGCGGGAGTTATGGTCGCGACGCAATCGTTGCGCGATGAGTTGGCGGCGCGGGGGTTCAAGAATCTACGGGCGTGGTCGCGCGGGGTCGATCTGGGCGCGTTTCATCCCGAGCCAAGGGAAGACTGGCCGTTCGCGCGGCCGATTTTTGTTTATGTCGGGCGGGTGGCGGTGGAAAAAAATCTGCGCGCGTTTCTCGATCTCGATTTGCCCGGATCGAAGCTAATCGTCGGCGATGGGCCGCAGCGCAAGGGGCTGGAGCGCGAATATCCGGCGGCACATTTTGTTGGGGCAAAGCACGGGGCAGCGTTGGCGGCGGCTTATGCGGGGGCGGATGTGTTCGTGTTTCCGAGCCGGACGGATACCTTTGGGCTCGTCGTGCTTGAGGCGCTGGCCTCGGGGCTACCGGTGGCGGCGTTTCCCGTGACCGGGCCGCTCGATATTCTACGCGAGGCGCCGGTGCCTGTCGGGGCACTGGACGAGGATTTGGGGGCAGCGGCGCTGGAGGCGCTAAATATCGACCGCAGCCTATGCAGGCCTTATGCGCAGACCTATGCGTGGGACGCCTGCGCGCAACGGTTTCTGGATAATCTGGTCCCGACGCACGCCTATTCCTGAGGGGGCGGCGCGTCCTTCAGGGCCAGCGCGTCCTCGATGCCGAATTCGCCGGGGAGGCCGCCTTTGGGAAAAAGGCGGGTGAAATGGCCCATTTTGCGGCCCGGGCGAGCTTCCGTCTTGCCATAATGGTGCGCGATCAGCCCCGGAGTCGCCAGGATGTTGGGCCATAACGCCATGTCATCCGGGCCGATCAGATTTTTCATCACGGCGTCGGAATGGCGCAGAGCGGGCGGCAGGGGCAGGCCCGCGACGGCGCGAATGTGCATCTCGAACTGGCTACAGGGGCAGGCGTCGATCGTCCAATGGCCGGAATTGTGCGGGCGGGGGGCGATTTCGTTCACCAGTAGGCCGCCGGACGCGGTTACGAACATTTCCACGCCGAGGATGCCGATCAGGCCGAGTTTTTCGGCGATGGTACGGGCGATGGCGCCAGCCTCTTCCAGCAGGTCCTGCGGCAGCGGGGCCGGGGCAAAGGTCAGGTCCAGGATGTGGTGTTTGTGGCGGTTCTCGACCGCGTCGAAGGCGGCGATCGTACCGTCCGCGCCGCGCGCGACCATGACGGAGATCTCGGCGGCGAAATCGACGAAGCCTTCCAGGACCAGGGGCTTGGGGGAAAGGGCGGCGAAGGCGGCGGTCGCGTCGTCCGCATGGCGTAGCATGGCCTGGCCTTTGCCGTCATAGCCCAGGCGGGTGGTTTTCAGCACTGCGGGCAAGCCGAGGTCCTGGAGTGCTGCAGCGAGGTCAGACTCGGAGTGGATTGGGGCCCAGGGGGCGGTGGCGATGCCGGAGTCGTTGAGGAACTGTTTCTCGAGCAGGCGGTCCTGGCTGATGCGCAGGATATGCGGGCCGGGGTGGACAGGCTTGAGGCTGGAGAGCAGGTCCAGGGAGTCGGCGGGGAGGTTCTCGAACTCAAAGGTGACCACCTCCACCGCCGCCGCGAAGGCGGACAGGGCGGCGTGGTCAGTGTAATTCGCAACCGTGTTGAAGGCGCTGACCTGGGCGGCGGGGCCGTTGACCTCGGGCGAAAAGATGTGGACCAGGTAGCCCAGGCGAGCCGCGGCCAGGGCGGACATGCGTCCAAGCTGGCCGCCGCCGATGATGCCGATCACGGCACCGGGGAGCAAAGTCATAGATCGGGGCTTTCGGGGACGGAGGCGGTTTGTTCGGCGCGTAAAGCCGCGACGCGGGCACTAAGCGCGGGGTCGGACAGCGCCAGGATCGAGGCGGCGAGTAGCCCGGCGTTGATCGCGCCGGGTTTGCCGATGGCCAGCGTGCCAACCGGGATGCCGCCCGGCATCTGCACGATCGAGAGCAGGCTGTCCTGCCCTTGCAGCGCGGTTACGGCGACGGGGACGCCGAGCACGGGCAGGATGGTCATGGACGCCGCCATGCCTGGCAGGTGGGCCGCACCGCCCGCACCGGCGATGATGATCTTCAGGCCGCGCGACTGGGCGGTGGTCGCGTAATCGTAGAGGCGCTGGGGGGTGCGATGAGCGGAGACCACCTTGGCCTCGAAGGGGACGCCGAGACGCTCCAGCATTTCAGCGGCGTGCTGCATCACCGGCCAGTCCGACCTGCTGCCCATGATGATGCCGACCAGGGGCGCGCTCATGCCGTACGATCCGGGATCAGCCGGCTTTCCAACCAGGCGATCTCGTCCTTCAGACCGAGCTTACGTTTTTTCAACCGCTGAATTTGGAGTTGATCCAGCGGGCCGTGCTCGGTGATCCGGGCAATGACCGTGTCGAGGTCGCGATGCTCGCTACGCAACGCATGCAACCGGCGGAGCAGATTGTCTTTGTCTGTCAACATGACGGGAGCAATAGAGGGATTCTTACGTTCCTGGAACCGGAAAATTTTAAGAGCAAAAATTAGATGACAATCCCGTGGCAACGGGTTTAGCCTCAAAGGGCTGGGGCCCGCCCAAAGGGGGGCGCTCAGGATTTGATGCTTTATTCTACCCGAGGAGACATCATGAATTTGGAATCGCATATCGACGCCTTGAAGGGGCGCCACGCCAGTCTTGAGGACAAAATTGCAGCTGAGGACCGTCGGCCACAGCCCGATGTCTCAGCCCTGGCGCGCATGAAGGTCGAAAAATTGCGATTGAAGGAGCAGATGGAGCGATTGAAGACGCAGTAGCGCCGCTCCGACTATGCACATAAAACGGGGCTGAATCACATCAGAGATTCAGCCCCGAATTTGTTTAAAGCGCCGGATCAGGCGGCTTCGGAGGAGGACGGGGTGGGCGGCGGCGGCGGCGTGTGGCCTTCGCGCGTCAGGCGCTCGTTGGCTGCCGCCACGGCGTCGTTCAGGTCGGATTGTTTGCACAGGCCGAGGATCACCGGGTCGCGCGGCTTGATGTTGCTGCTGTTCCAGTGCGA
>DAOMCN010000213.1:0-2834 GCA_035427885.1 Acidocella sp.
GGACGGCCTACACCTTTGTATTTTGCGAAGCAGCTCACGGAGAAACTGGGCGGCGCGAAGATCTACCTGAAGCGCGAAGATCTGCTGCACACTGGGGCACACAAGATCAACAACTGCCTCGGGCAGATTTTGCTGGCGCGGCGGATGGGCAAGACGCGGATCATCGCCGAGACCGGGGCCGGACAGCATGGCGTTGCGACCGCCACGGTGTGCGCGCTGTTTGGCCTGCCGTGTACGGTTTATATGGGCGCGGTCGATGTCGAGCGGCAGAAGCCCAATGTGTTCCGTATGAAGCTGCTGGGCGCGGAAGTCGTACCGGTCAGCTCTGGGGCGGGGACGCTTAAAGACGCGATGAACGATGCCATGCGCGACTGGGTCGCCAATGTGCGCGACACGTTCTACATCATCGGCACGGCGGCGGGACCGCATCCGTATCCAGCGATGGTGCGCGATTTTCAGTGCGTGATCGGCAATGAGGCCAAGGAACAGATGCTGGAGGCCGAAGGGCGGTTGCCGGATGTGGCGATTGCCGCGATTGGTGGCGGGTCCAACGCGATCGGGCTGTTTCATCCGTTTCTCGACGATGCGGACGTTCGGCTGATCGGGGTTGAGGCGGCGGGGCATGGGCTGGATTCGGGCGAGCATGCGGCGTCCTTGAGCCGTGGGCGGCCTGGCGTGCTGCATGGCAACCGGACCTATCTGCTCCAGAACGAGGACGGGCAGATCCAGGAGGCGCATTCGATTTCCGCCGGGCTGGATTATCCTGGGATTGGGCCGGAACATTCCTGGCTGCATGATATTGGCCGGGTTGAATATGTCGCCATTACCGATAAGGAGGCGCTCAGCGCGTTCCAGCTCTGCACGCGCACCGAGGGAATTATCCCGGCGCTGGAGCCGAGCCATGCGCTCGCGCATGTCGCGAAAATTGCGGGGGCGATGCCGGCGGATCAGATTATTCTTATGAATCTATGCGGGCGTGGAGATAAGGATATTTTTGCCGTGGCGAAGCATCTTGGGTTTGAACTATGAGCCGGATCGCTGGGGTATTCGCGGCCCTGAAGCGCGAAGGCCGGGCGGCGTTGATCCCATTTGTCGAGGCGTATGACCCTACTCGGGAGACGTCCCTGGCGCTACTGACCGGGATGGCGGCGAATGGGGCCGATATTATCGAAATCGGCGTGCCGTTTACCGATCCGATGGCCGATGGGCCGACGATCCAGGCCGCCGGGCGGCGGGCTTTGCTGGCGGGCGCCAGTCTGGCCGGGGTGTTGGATCTGGTGCGCGAATTTCGCACGGGCAATGACCATACGCCGCTGGTGCTGATGGGGTATCTCAACCCGATTCTCTCTTATGGCGTGGCGCGGTTCTGCAAGGATGCGGCGCAGGCGGGGGTGGATGGGCTGATTGTTGTTGATCTGCCCGCGGAAGAGGCGGATTTGTTGTTGCCCGACGCGGCGGCGAACGCGCTGGATGTGGTCCGGCTGGTGGCGCCGACGACGAGCGATGCGCGGTTGACCAAGGTTTTGGCCGGGTCTTCGGGCTTTGTCTATTATGTCAGCATTACCGGGATCACTGGGACGCGCACGGCCTCTGCCGAGGATCTGGCGCGCGATATTCCGCGGATCCGGCGGGCGACGGATATGCCGATTGCGGTCGGCTTTGGCGTGCGGACCCCGGCGCAGGCGGCGGTAGTCGCGCAGTTCGCCGATGCGGCGATTGTCGCCTCGGTGTTGATCGAGAGACTGGTGACTAGCGATGTCGCGACGGTGCTTGGCGATGTTAAGGCGCTGGCCGAGGGGATGAAGGGCGTTGTGAAGGCCGCGTAACAGTTTTCGCGCGGCGGGAGGTTGGAGCGGCACCTGCGAGGGTGCCGTTTTTTTGCGTCTAGGAGAGGGGGAAAGATTTGGCAAAAACTAACGCAATGTTAGAAATGCTTCACGTGAAACATTGATGTAGGGGAATTTTTTAGTGTATTGTATTTATTTTGTTTTTTTAAGGTGTTTTGGCTGAATTCTGGAAAAATCGGGTACTTATTGCTAAAAAATAACGATATTAAAGTTAGAAAAATTTTCTCTTTTGGTCGGTATTCGCCGCTGGTGGGCGGATTGCTCAAGGGTAATCCGCCCGCGGGTTGCATTCGTGGATATTAGAGCGCTCGTTTGAGTGAGCGAGGCGAAAATGTGAAGCGCCTTTCGGTAGAAAAGGCTAGAGCATGAGCAGGCTTAAAGCGGTCATGCGCTACTGACCGGAGCCTGGGCCTGGGCCGTTGTTGGAGTTGCTGTAGCCAGAGCCGTAACCGGCACTGTAGCCGGGTTGGCCGTAGGAGATGATGTGATTACCCTGCGACATGCAGCCCGAGAGGGCCAAGGCCAGGATAAGCAGGGCGGCGGGAGTTGCTAGCTGTTTCTTCATAGCCAGTATGTGGGCGTGCGCAGGGCGCATGACAATGCGCGGTGGTGGCGGAGCTAAATGTTGCGCAGGCCCCAGGCGTAGAAATTGGGGTTTTCCCAGTCCGGTTTGCCATAGCGCAGGGGTTCGCCATTTTCCGTCAGGACGACGCCGCCTGCGGCTTCCAGGACGGCTTGGGGGGCGGCGGTGTCCCATTCCATGGTGCGGCCGAGGCGGGGGTAGAAATCGGCGGTGCCTTCGGCGAGGCGGAGGAATTTGAGCGCCGAGCCGATGTTGGTGAGCGAGGCGACTTTATGTGCGCCGATGCAAGCGGCAAGTTCCGGGGCGTCCGCGTAGTGGCGCGAGGCCATCACGGTCAGGCCTTCAGGCGGGGGGCGGCGGGCGTGGATGGGCTGGATGTGGATCAGACTGCCCGCCAGTTGGTC
>DAOMCN010000213.1:2844-4216 GCA_035427885.1 Acidocella sp.
GGATGGGGGTTGTGATCCCGCTGCGGCGCCTCCAGGCGCCGGTGCCGACGAGGCCGGAATGGATTTCGTCGAAGGCGGGGGAGGCGACGGCGCCGAGGATAGGCGCGCCGTTGCGGATCAGGCCGATGTTCACCGCGAATTCACGGCGGTTGGCGGCGAATTCGCGGGTGCCGTCGAGTGGGTCCACCAGCCAGTAGGTGGAGCTGGGGGTGGTGATGCGTCCGGCGGCGACTTCTTCCTCGGCGATTACCGGGATGTCTGGCGTTGAGGCGCGCAGGCCCTGGGTGATGATCGCCTCGGCCTGGGTGTCAGCCAGGGTGACCGGGGAGGCGTCCGATTTATGCGCCACCGCGAAACCGGCATCGCGCACGGCGAGGATTTTTATGCTGGCTTCAGCCACGAGGCGGACGGCGAGGTGCAGAAGGGAGAGGTCATCCATGATCTTCGGTGTAGCTCTCGTTTGGGTGCTGGCCAAGCGGGATGGGGGTGATATGCTCGCGAAACAGGATTGAGTGAGAAGGGGTTGCACATGCTCGAAATTACGTTTGCCAAAGCCGTATTGCCGAAGAGCGGGGTGTTCGTGGTGCCGCTGGCCGAAGGGGCGGCTCTGGACGGGCTGGCGCAGGCGCTGGACGAGGCGCTCGCGGGCGGCGTTACACGGGCGATCGAGGCAGCGGAATTTACCGGCAAGAAGGGACAGCGGGCGGATTTGCTCGCGCCCAAGGCCGGGATCAAGCGCGTTTTACTGGTCGGCGCAGGTAAGGCGGCGGCGCTTGACGCCAAGGCGGCGGAGGCGCTGGGCGGGGCAATTGCCGCGGCGCTGACCAAGGAGGCGCAGGCGGTGGTGCTGGCCGAGGGGCTGGACCCGGCGCTGGCGGCGCATCTGGGACTCGGTGCGCGGCTGAGGGCGTATCGGTTTGATAAATATCGCACCACGCAGAAGGAAGACGAGAAGGCCAAGCTCGTCAGCCTGAAGATTCTCTCCGGGGACGTCGGCAAGTCGAGTGCTGCGTCCGCGCCGCTCGCGGCGGTTGCGGCGGGGGTTGAACTCACGCGCGATCTGGTGACGGAGCCGGCGAACGTGCTCTATCCTGTGGAGTTCGCCGAGCGCGCCGAGGGGCTCAAGAAACTCGGGGTGAAGGTTGAAGTGTTCGACCAGAAGGATCTGGAGAAGCTTGGCTTTGGCTCGCTACTGTGTGTTTCCCAGGGGAGTGCGCGCGAGCCGCGCATGGTGGTCATGCAATGGCTTGGGGCTTCTGGCGCGGTCGGGGCGGATGGCAAGAAGAACAAGAAGCCGAAAGATCCGGTTGTGTTTGTCGGCAAGGGGGTCACCTTCGATACCGGGGGGATTTCGATCAAGCCTGCCGCCGGG
>DAOMCN010000214.1:0-4191 GCA_035427885.1 Acidocella sp.
AGCGCGCCCTTGGGTTCGCGCAGGCGCAGTATGTGGGTGATGTAGCGTGGGGCTTTTACGGAAAATACGAAATTTTCCGGTGTGCCGTCACGCCAGGCGATAAAGCTTTTCGGGCGTTGCAGGCCATAGAATGTGCCGTTGATCTCGATCGAGCGGAATTGCGCTGCGGCGTATCCCATCTCGTCCTTTTGCCGCAGCCCTTTCGGGTAGAACACGCCGCGCCAGGGATTATAGGTCCAGCCGGAAATGCCGATGCGGATTTCCCCGGTCATCGCGGCACGCTAGACGCGCCAGACCTTCGGCTGCCCCGCGACGCCCGGCCGGAGGCGAAAAATCCCGCCGGCCTGAGGTTCTCTCTCGATCTGCTCGCGCGAGAGTTTGGCGCGCGCGCTGGAGACATACAGATCCGCGAGGTCCGGCCCGGCGAAGCAGCACATCGTCGGCTGGCTGACCGGCAGTTCGACCTCGGTATCCAGCCGGCCGTCCGGTGCATAGCGGTGCAGCCGCCCGCCGCCATGCAGCGCGCACCAGTAATAGCCCTGCGCGTCGAGTGCCGCGCCATCCGGAATGCCGGGGACCTTGTCCGACACCGCCACGAACTCCTCCCGCGCGCCGATTTTTCCGCTGGCGGCATCGTAGGCGTATTTGAAAATCTTCCGCTCGGTGCTGTGCGAGATGAAGAACGAGCGTTCATCCGCGCTGAACGCCATGCCGTTGGTGATGACGGCGAAATCCATATGCGCGCGCAGGCCTTCTCGCTCGGAATAGCTGTAGAGCATGCCGGTCGCGTCGCTCTCGGTCCCGGGCGGCGGGTCGGTCATGGTGCCGACCCAGAAACGCCCCGAGCTGTCGCAGGCGCTCTCGTTGAAACGGATGAGCTTGGGCACGAAGGGCGGCGGGGTGAGTTGGGTGAGCGCGCCGGAGGCAAGGTCGAGCCAATGCATTCCCTGGCGCAGCGCGACGAGGGCGCGGCCATGGCCGTCCAGCGCGAAGCCGCCGATATCGGTGCCGACCTTCCAGCTCTTGGTCTCGCCGGTTTCCGGCATCAGCCGGTATAAAGCCGGCGCCTTGATGTCGACCCAGTACAAGGCGGCTTCACTCGGCACCCAGAGCAGGGATTCGGCGATCGCCGCCTTGGCGTCGAGCACCAGCTCCGGCGTCATAGCTCGCCGCGCTGCGCCATCGCCTTGATGCGATCCGCAGTGCGCAGGGCGATCGCCTGGATGGTCAGCGATGGGTTCACCCCGCCGGTGGTCGGAAACACCGAGCCGTCGCAGATCCAGAGATTGGGGATATCCCAGCTCCGGCAATCGGCATTCACCACGCTGGTCTCGGCGTTGAAGCCCATGCGGGCGGTGCCGGCGAGGTGGTTGGTGTCGTCCTCCTGCTGGAAAATCTCGCTTGCCCCCATCGCCTCGACCGTGCGGGTCATCTCACCCAGCGCGTGCTGGATGAGCTTCTTGTCGTTCTCGCCCCAGCTATAGGTGATGCGGGGGATGCGCAGCCCGTATTGGTCCTTCTCGTCGGCGAGCGTGACCTGGTTGCGCTCGTCTGGCAGCATTTCGCCGACCATCTTCACGCCGATCTGGTGGTTGTAATGCGTCATCTCCTCGCGCAGCTTCTCGCCCCAGAGTCCGCGCGAACCCGCCTGCACGGAGGCCCATTCGATCGGCAGCGGACCCTGGCCCATCCAGCAATAGCCGCCGAAGAAATCCTTGCCCTTGTCCTGGTAGTTCCAGTGCTCGGTGATGGCGAGCGAGGGCGGGCCCTTATACCAGCGCACCTCCTCCTTCATTTTGCCCCAGACCGCCTGATTGCTCTGCGTCATCAGGTTTTTGCCGAGCAGGCCGGAGCGGTTGGCGAGCCCGTCGGGAAAGCGGTCGGTCGCGGAGTTCAGCAGCAGGCGCGGCGTCTCGATCGCATAGCCGGCGACCACGACATTGCGGGCGCGTTGCACCTGCCATTTGCCGTCGCGGTGGTATTCGACGCCGGTGGCGCGGTCGCCATCCATCACGACACGCCCGGCCATCGAGAGGTCACGGATTTCCGCACCCGCCGCGATCGCGCGCGGGATCCAGACGATCAGCGCGCTCTGCTTCGCATTGGTCGAGCAGCCGAAGCGGCAAAAGCCGCGATAGACGCAAGGCGGGGATTTGCCGTGCGGTGCGGAGACCGTGGCGATCGGCGTCGGCGACCAGGCATAGCCCATCGCCTCGGCACCCTTGTCCAATAGCCGGCCGGCGGCGTTGACCTCATGCGCGCGATACGGGTAGCGCGGGCGCTTCGGCCCCCAGGGATAGTTGACCGGGCCGGAGATGCTGAGCGCCTGTTCCGCCTCGGTATAATAATCCCACATCTCGCGCCAATCGAGCGGCCAGTCCACGGCGTAGCCAAGCTGGCTGCGGCTCTTGAACCATTCCGGGCGGAAGCGTAGCGAGATCATCGCGAAATGCACCGTGCTGCCGCCGACCGATTTCCCGCTGTTATTGCCGCCCATACGCATCGGGTTGTCGCCCTCGGAGATCCGCCGGTCGGTCCAGTAGAGTTTTTCCTGGTCGGTCTCATCGGAGGCGAATTCGTCGAGCGGGCGGAAATACGGCCCGGCATCCAGGGCGACGACGGAAAAGCCTTGCTCGGCCAGGCGGGCGGCCAGGGTACCGCCGCCGGCGCCGGTGCCGACGATGACGAAATCGACCTCCTCATCCTCGCGGTATTCCCGCATCCTCACCCAGCCATTGGGGATCATCACGTCGGGGGCGCGGCCGCCGGTCGCACGCGGATGGTCGAAAGCATCACCGGACATTGCGATTCCTTTTCAAGGCTTTTTCATATTGTCCAGGCTTGGCCTCCGTGGCCTCCCATGGATCGTGCATATCCGCCTGCATGCGCACATAGCCGCGCGGGCTCGCCGGGCCGCCGAAGCCGATTTCGTTCCAGGCGGTTGGATGTGCGTAATAGGCGGCGGGGATATCGGAGAGGATCCGCTGGTCGAAAAACATTTTCGGCGGAATCTCGCCCCAGGCCTTGTCCTTCAGCTCGCCATTCTGGCAGCGTGTCAGAAGCGCATCCGCTTCTTTTGGCGAGAGCTTATGAAAGCTCATACCATGCGCGCCCTGCGCCTCCGCCTCCAGCGCCTGCAGCCCCTGTTTCCAGCACGGACCATCATAGGGCATCGGCGGATATTTCGTGCCAGTATCGCCATGTTTGAGCATCCGCCGGTCGATCATCGCGGCGAGTGGTACCTTATCCCGCATCTGCGGCTGCGGCAGGATGCGGTCGCAGACTGCACGCAGCGTCAGCCATTCAACATGCGCGAAGAACACCGGCTCATCGCGGATCGCGAGACGCGCATCGATCGCGCGCCGCGTTGCATCGTTCCAGGACATGCCATCGTGTTTGGACAGCACGTCGTAGCCGGGAAAGCGATCTGACATGCGCCTATCCCCGATGCGGCAGAACCGTGGCCAGCATCTCCTTGGTCGTATTGACCAGCACGCTGCCAAGCTCCGGTTCGCTTGGAATCATCGAGAGGAAGTTCTTCGCGTTTTTCAGCGTGATATGCGGCGGCAGGGGCGGCACGTTGGGATCGGTCTTGACCTCGAGGATGACCGGCCGATCGGCGTTCAGCGCCTCGTCCCAGGCCTCGCTGATGCGATCCGGGTTGTCGACATAGATGCCTTTGAGCCCCAGCAGCTCGGCGTATTTGTGATACGGCATGTCGGGGATCGACTGGGTGGATTCCGTCTTGCCGGCGCCGAGCTGCACGCGCTCCTCCCAGGTGACCTGATTCAGGTCCTGGTTGTTCAGCACCAGCACGATGAATTTCGGGCTGGCCCAGCCCCGCCAGTATTTAGAAACCGTGATCATCACGTTGAGGCCGTTCATCTGCATCGCGCCATCGCCCATGAAGGCGATGACCGTGCGCTCGGGAAAGGCGAACTTGCCCGCGACCGCATAGGGCGTGCCAGCGCCGAGCGAGGCGAGCCCGCCGGACAGCGAGCCCTTCATCCCCCGACGGATCTTGATGTCGCGCGCATACCAATTGGCGACCGAGCCGGAATCGCCGGTCAGGATGCAATTTTCGGGCAGTTTCGGCGAAAGCTCCCAGAATACACGCTGCGGATTGATCGGGTCGGCCGAATGCATCGCGCGCGCTTCAAGGATCTTCCACCAATCGTCGAGACCTTTCTT
>DAOMCN010000215.1:0-2029 GCA_035427885.1 Acidocella sp.
ACTGCGATTTCAGGAGCTATCGCGCATCGTATCTAAGCTGCGTTTCCCTAACCTGCTTCCAGTTTTCCTTGGCCCAATCGACCAATCCCTGCGTGGGACGCAGCAGACTTTTACCAAGATCCGTCATCTCGTATTCGACACGAGGTGGCACTTGCGCAAACACCTCACGGATCACCAGCCCGTCACGTTCAAGATTTTTCAGTGTCGCGGACAGCATCCTCTGTGAAATCCCCGGCACGGCACGTTCGAGTTCAGAAAACCGGGCGCGCCCCCCGAGGAGGTCGAGCGAAAGGACAACGAAGATTGTCCATTTGTCGCCGATCTTCGTCAGCAGTTCCCGGACGGCCAGCGGGTCCGAGCTTCGGCAGATGGCGGCGGGGTCAAGCTGGGCGGTTTTGCTCGGTTTTTTCATAACTTACCTCGGCGTAAGTGACTGATCTCAAAGTGCCTTCTTCTTCGAATGAGGCTTCTGATTTATATGTAGCTCTCAATTCGTAAGCAAGATCGTAGACCGCAGAGGGTGCCAAATGCCAAATCCGAAATACGCCGCGTACGAGCCCGCCGCCCCTTACTTCGATCTGGTGCGGGAGGCGCTCGGCGATCTCGTCGATGGCGAGCACTTCTTCGACATTGTCACCGAGGACACCATTTACGAGGTTCTCTATGATGTCCCTGGCTGGCCGCGCATCATCTCGGGGCGCACAGCCCTGATGGCCGCCTTCAGGGGCTATGTCGACAACATCGCGCTACAGTCCGCTGGTGAACTAATTGTCCACAAGACTGATGATGCCGTCGTCCTTGAATACGAGGTCCATGGAACCATCCTCGCCACCGGCGTAAAATACAACAACCGGTTCTGCTCGATCATCCACATCGCCAACCGCAAGATCGCCCATTGGCGCGACTACATGGACTCGCTCGCAGCCTGGAACGCCCTGACGGCACGGGGTTAAGGCCATGGAAAAAATCCTGATGATTGACGTGAGCCCGCGCGGGGAAAACTCGGCCAGCCGTATGGTTGCCGACACACTTGCCGCGCGGCTGACCGCCCTCTATCCCTCGGCCCGGCTCGTGCGCCGCGATCTCGCCGCCGAGCCTCTGCCCCATCTGGACGACACGACGCTCCGGGCGATCTCAACCAAGGACCCGGAAGAGGCGCAAAGGTTGCAGGATGCGGCGCGCCTGTCGGACCACTTGACCGGCGAGC
This sequence comes from Acidocella sp., assembly GCA_035427885.1. GTDB lineage: Bacteria > Pseudomonadota > Alphaproteobacteria > Acetobacterales > Acetobacteraceae > Acidocella. The sequence continues at coordinate 1,208 of DAOMCN010000215.1, forward strand.
TTCTGGCCTCCGATCTTCTGGTGATCGCCACGCCGATGTGGAATTTTGGCATTCCCTCTGCGCTGAAGGCCTGGATCGACCTCGTGGTGCGGCCAGGCCGGACCTTCCAATACACCGGGGACGGTGTTCTCGGTCTGGCGAAGGACAAAAAGGCCATTTTGGTTCTGGCCTCGGGTGGCGTCTTTACGGAAGGCCCCTGGCGCGATTGGGACTTTGTCGAGCCCTACCTGCGCCAAATCCTGGGATTCATCGGCATCACAGATGTGCAGACCGTGCGCGCCGAGGGGATGAACATTCCCCCGTTGGCCGCCAGCGCCGTGGCCAAGGCCAACGAGGCAGTAAAGGAGCTGGCTTTGTAAGCGAGTGATGGTTATCCGCGCGCCACGAGCTGGCGCAGCACGGTCTCCAACTCTGTTTGCCCTTTCAGTGCTTTTTGCTCGAACTCGATCCAGCCTTCGTTGAAACCGTCGAGCATTTGCGCGCGCGGCGTGGGATTACGCATGCCCTGCAAGGCGAACAATCCTGCCCAACTGGGGCGTGGTACGACCTGCATGTGCACCTCATGACCGAGAATTTTGGCGAAGGCCGCCGCGATCTCGTTGGGCGTGACGCGGCGCGGGCCTTCAAGCTCCACCACGCGCCGTCCAACCCACGTCTCCTGCAACAGCGCGGCGGCGAGGGTGCCGATATCGGCGGTGGCGACCATCGGCACGGGCTTGTCCAGCGGCTGCAAGAAGCTCGGCACCACGCCCTCGCGCGCCGGAGCAACATCCCAGGCCGCATTCTCCATGAACCAGGCGGCGCGCAGGAAGCACACCGGCA